>CAYUDA010000006.1:4403-23746 GCA_964443425.1 uncultured Acidimicrobiaceae bacterium | reverse complement strand
CATCCGCAACCCGAAGGAGAGGGTGTCGTCGCCGCCGATCGGTATGAGCACGTCGATGCCCTGCTTCTCGATGACCCGCAACGCGTGAGCGGTGAGATCCTGGATGCCGTCACCCTCGACGGACCCTGCCAGGAAGTCCGGGACGTCGGCAGGGCGCACCCGGCTCGGGTTGGTGCGCGAGGTGTGGAGGAAGGTGCCGCCGGTGCGGTCGATGGTGCGGACGACCTGGGGGGTGAGGTCGATGAAGTGGTCGCCGAAGGTGGCGGGATCATCGGGGTTGGCGTTGAGGAGGCCACCCCAGCCGCGCCGGATGCCGACGACCTGGTGGCCTTCCTCGGAGACCCGGTTGACCACGGCCTTGATGCACGGGTTCAGCCCGGGGACATCGCCGCCGCCGGTGAGGATTCCGATTCGCATTGTCGCCTCCCTTTGCGGAGTCGGCGCTGGTCGCGCCGAACCGATCTGCCGGACTCTCTCGAAGTCCCGATGGTAGCCGGGCCCCCGGCGGCCTCGTCCAGGGGAGGGTTTCGGCTCGTTTTCGCGGTGTAGCGTCATTCGTCCGGACATGGTTACATTGGTGTAGTTCTCGCTCGGAGGGTCGTTGGCCGCGGACAGCTTCGTTCATCTGCACGTCCACACCGAGTTCTCGATGCTCGACGGGGCGGCACGCGTCGACGACCTGGTGGCGGCGGCGGCCGCCGACGGACAGCCGGCGCTGGCCGCCACCGATCACGGGGTGCTCTACGGGGCGATCGACTTCTACGCGGCGGCGACCGCGGTCGGGGTCAAGCCCATCATCGGCATCGAGGCCTACCACACTCCCGGGTCCCGTTTCGACCGGCCGCCGCGGCGCGATGACATCCGCTACCACATGACGTTGCTGGCGATCAACCAGACCGGCTACCGCAACCTGATGAAGCTGGCGAGCGCCGCCTACCTCGACGGCTTCTACTACAAGCCGCGGATGGACATCGAGTTGCTGGCGGCACACTCCGCCGGTCTGGTGGCGGGGACCGGCTGCCTCGGCGGCCACGTTCCCCAGCTCCTCGCCCCCGACGCCTCCCAGGAGGAGGGGAACCAGGGGCAGGTGCGCGACTACGACGCGGCGGTGGCGGCGGCCGCCATGTACCAGGACATCTTCGGCAAGGAGAACTTCTTCGTCGAGGTGCAGGACCACGGGATCCCGGGGCAGCAGGCGATCATGGAGGATCTGCTCCAGGTCTCCCGCGACATCGGCGCTCCGCTGCTGGCGACCAACGACAGCCACTACACCTACGCCCACGAGGCCGACACCCACGACGTGCTGCTCTGCATCCAGACCGGGGCCAACAAGGCGGACGAGAAGCGGTTCCGGTTCGGCTCGGACGAGTTCTACCTGAAGACCGCGGCGGAGATGCGGAGTCGGTTCCCGGCGGACCGGTTCCCCGGGGCGTGCGACAACACGCTGCTCGTCGCCGAGCGGGCCGACCTGAAACTCGAATTCGGCACCATCCTGCTGCCGCAGTTCCCGGTGCCGGCCGGCCACGACGAGACCTCCTATCTGGAGCAGCTGGTGCTGGAAGGGGCGAGGCGCCGCTACGGGGAGATCACCTCCGAGATCCAGGACCGGATCAGCTACGAGCTGCGGGTCATCGCCGAGATGGGCTTCTCCTCCTACTTCCTCATCGTGTGGGACCTCATCCGCTACGCCAAGGAGCGGGGGATCCGCACCGGGCCGGGGCGGGGGAGCGCCGCCGGGTCGATCGTCGCCTACGCCCTCGGCATCACCCAGCTCGACCCGATCGGCTTCGGGCTCATCTTCGAGCGGTTCCTCAACCCGGGCCGGCGCCAGATGCCCGATATCGACATGGACTTCGACGAGCGGTACCGCGGCGAGATGATCCGCTACTGCGCCGAGCGCTACGGCGCCGACCACGTTGCCCAGGTGATCACGTTCTCGACCATCAAGGGACGGCAGGCGCTGCGCGACGCCGCTCGGGTGATGGGACATCCCTACAGCCTGGGAGACCGGGTCGCCAAGCTCATGCCGCAGTCGATCCTCGGCAAGGAGGCGACTCTGACCCAGTGCCTGGAGCCGCCTGGCGCCGACGACGATCAGGCGACCCACGACTGGTACACCGGCGCCGCCGGGCTGCGGGAGCTCTACGCCACCGACCCCGCGGCGCGCGAGGTCGTTGACACGGCCCGTGGCCTGGAGGGACTGCGGCGCCAGGACTCGATCCATGCCGCCGCGGTGGTCATCTCGTCGCAGCCGCTCACCGACATCGTTCCCATCCAGCGCAAGGGCGAGGGCGCCGAGATCGTGACCCAGTACGAGATGCATGCGGTGGAGGCGCTCGGTCTGCTCAAGATGGACTTCCTCGGTCTCCGCAACCTGGCGACCATCGAGCGCTCACTCGAGCTGATCGAGCACACCACCGGGGAGCGGGTCGACATCGACACGATCCCACTCGACGACGAGGCCGTCTACGAGATGCTGCAGGCCGGCGACTCGATGGGGGTGTTCCAGTTCGAGGGTGGCCCGATGCGGGCCTTGATGCGCAACCTGCGGCCGGAGCACTTCGAGCACCTCATCGCCCTCAACGCCCTCTACCGCCCGGGCCCGCTCGGGGCCGGCATGCACTCCGAATACGCCGACCGCAAGAACGGGCGGGCTCCCATCGAGTACCTGCACCCCGACCTGGAGGAGATCCTCGGCGACACCTTCGGGATCATGGTGTACCAGGAGCAGGTGATGCAGGTGGCCCGCAAGATGGCCGGGTACACCATGATCGAGGCCGACACGCTCCGCAAGGCGATGGGAAAGAAGATTCCCAGCGTGATGAAGGCCCAGCAGGAGCAGTTCATCGCCGGCTGTGTCGCCCGCGGTCACTCCCGCGAGCTGGGGGAGGAGCTGTTCGGGTTCATCGAGCACTTTGCCGGCTACGGCTTCAACCGCAGCCACTCCGCCGCCTACGCCCTGGTGGCCTACCAGACCGCCTGGCTCAAGGCGCACCACCCGGCCGAGTACATGGCCGCCCTGCTCACCGCGGTGAAGCGGGACAAGGACCGCACCGCCCTCTACCTTCACGAGTGCCGCCAGATGGGCCTGCGGGTCCTGGTGCCCGACGTGAACCGCTCCGATCTCGACTTCTCCTCGGTCGACGGCGACATCCGTTTCGGGCTCTCGGCGGTCCGCAACGTGGGGGAGGCGGTGGTGGAGCTGATCATCGAGGAGCGCACCAAGAACGGGCAGTTCGAGAGCTTCGGGGACTTCGTCAACCGGGTCGACCTGACGGTGCTCAACAAACGCACCATCGACTCCCTCATCAAGGCGGGCGCCTTCGACTCGCTCGGGCAGACCCGCCGTGGCCTCTTCGAGAGCTACCTCGACCTGGTCGACGCCACGGTGACCCGGCGCCGGGCCGAGGAGATGGGCCAGTTCAGCCTGTTCGGCGACGGGGAGGTGGCGCTGTCGTCGGTCGAGGTCTCCGTTCCCGAGCACGAGTGGGACAAGAAGGTGAAGCTCGGGTTCGAGAAGGAGATGTTGGGTCTCTACGTCTCGGATCATCCGCTCTTCGGGGTCGAACGGGCGCTCACCACGATGTGCACCTCGACGGTGGTGGGCCTGTGGGACCGGTCCGACAAGGAGAAGGTCACGGTGGGCGGCATCGTCGGCGGCATCACTCGCCGCTACACCCGCGCCGGCGATCCAATGCTGTTCTTCGGCTTCGAGGACCTGCAGGGCAGCACCGAGGTGGTGTGCTTCCCCCGTACCGTCGCCGAGCACGGGGCCGTGGTGCGCGAGGACGCCATCCTGGTGATCAGCGGGCGGGTCGACCACCGGGGTGACGAAGTGAAGCTGATCGCCGAATCGCTGCGGGAGGCGGACCTCCGGGCCGAGGCGATGGTCCGGGTGCGGGTGCCGGCGTCACATCTCTCCCGCAACATGGTGGACCGGATCCGCGCCACTCTCGAGAACCATCCGGGGTCGGCCGCGGTGTACCTCCACATGACCTCCGACAGCGGGGAGACGGTGCTGCGGCTCGGTGACGACCACCGCGTCGAGCCCCGCACCGCCCTCTACGCCGAGCTGCGGGAGCTGCTCGGTCCCGCCGCGGTGCTCTAGCGATCAGCGTCCGACCGGTAGCAGGCCCCGGTTGCGGAGGAGGCGGCGCTCGACCGCTCCGAAGACGAGGGCGTCGACCGCGATCCCGATGCAGAGCACGACGATCATCATCGCCATCAGCCCTTTGGCATCCGACAGCTCCCGGGCGTATTGGAGGCGCACCCCGATGGATGGGTGGGAGGGGATCATGACCAGGAGCTCTCCTGCCATCAGCGATCTCCAGGCGAAGGCCCAGCCCTGCTTCAGGCCGGCCACGTAGCCGGGGAGCGCGGCCGGGAACACCACGTGGCGCCACGACGCCAGCCCGCGGGCGCCGAGCACCCGCCCGGCGCGGAGCAGGATCGGCGGGATGTGGTCGACGCCGCTGATGAGGCCGTTGGCGACGGCGGGGGCGGCTCCGAGGATGATGACGAACAGAATGGCGCCTTCGCTGATCTTGAAGAGCAGGATGGCAAACGGGAACCAGGCGATTGAGGGCATGCTCTGGAGCCCGGTGATGAGGGAGCCGATGGCCCTTCGCAGGATCCGGCTCTGGGAAACGGCCAGTCCGAGGATGGAGCCCACCGTGACCGCCAGGGTGAACCCGGTGACGGCGCGCTGCAAAGTCCTCGCCACGGCCTCGGCGAACTTCGAGCTGGTGATCTCCGTTCCGAGTTGGGACAGCACCTCGAGGGGGCCGGGCAGCACGTAGGTCGGTTTCCACCCGCTCCACACGACGAGCTGCCAGGTCGCCAGGGCCAGGGCGACCGCCAGGAGCTTGGGCCAGGTCGATGACCACACGGCCGCGCCCCGGCCCGGCGCCTCGACCCGCGGCGTGTCCAGGGCGTCGAGGCCCCGCAGGTCGTCATCCAGCGTTCGGCTCGTGACCATGACGTCGCACCTCCTTCCGCAACGAATCGGTGATGGTGGCGGCGAGTTCGGCGACGGGTCGGGAGTCGATCCGGCGGGGGCGGGGGATGTCCACCGCGAACTCGGCGACGACCCGGCCGGGCCGGCTCGACAGCAGTACGACCCGATCCCCGAGCCGGACCGCCTCGCGCACGTTGTGGGTGACGAACACGACGGTGAGGCCGGAGGCCTGCCAGATCCGCTCGAACTCGTCGTGGAGCACGTCGCGGGTCATGGCGTCGAGGGCGCCGAACGGCTCGTCCATCAGCAGGACGTCGGCGTCCTGGGCGAGGGCACGGGCCAGGGCGACCCGCTGCTGCATGCCGCCCGAGAGCTGATGCGGGCGCCAGGTGCCGAATGCATCGAGATTCACCAGGGTGAGCAGCTCGGCGGTGCGGGCCTGCCGCTCCGCCCGGGGAACCTCCCGGAATCGCATTGCCATCTCGACGTTCTGCTCGACGGTGAGCCACGGGAAGAGGGCGGGCTCCTGGAACATCAGCCCGACCCGGTGGCTTCCGGTGTCGATGCTGCCCCGGTCGATCCGGTAGATCCCGGCGATGAGGTTCAGCAGCGTGCTCTTGCCGCATCCCGAGGCTCCCAGCAGGCAGACGAATTCGCCGCCGGCAACGTCGAGGCTGAGGTCTTCGAGGGCGACGACCGAGGAGCGCCCGTCACCGTAAGTTTTCGAGACGCTCCGGATGGCGACGGCAGCGCCCGCCTGGGGCGAGCGGCGGGTCGGAGCGACGCCGGCGGGGGCCCTCATGGCGTGATCTCGGGACGGCCCAGCGAGGCGAGCACCTTGTTGAGGATGGTGAGGTCGTAGATGCCATCGAGGTCGACCGGATCGAGCAGGCCGACCGCGGCGGCGTTGGCTGCCGAGGTCTCGAGGGACGAGGCGATCGGGTCGACGGTGAAGGTGAGCCGCGACCAGGCGCCGGCGATCGTCTCGGGGGAGAGGGCCTTGCCGGTGATCTGCTCGATCCCGGCGTTGACCGTCGCCTGGGCGGCGGCCGGGTCGGCGTTGATGTCATCGAGGGCCCGCACCAGTCCGCGGATCACCGCTTCCACCTGGTCGGGGTGCTGCTCCAGGAACTCGGTCCTGACGATCAGGTGGGTCGTGACGAACTCGCCGTTCGGCCAGAGGTCCCGCTCGTCCACCAGCACGTGGCCGCCTCCCTCGATCACGAGACGGGTTGCCCACGGCTCGGGGACCCAGGCGCCATCGACGTCGCCGGACCGGAAGGCCTCGAGGGTCTGGGCGTTGGCCTGGGGAATCACCGAGACCTCGCCGCCTCCCTCGAGGTCGGCCGTGAGGCCCTGCTCCAGTAGCCAGGCTCGCAATGCCACGTCCTGGGTGTTGCCGAGGGACGGGGATGCGATCGTCTTTCCGATGAGGTCGTCGGTGGAGTCGATCCCAGGGGCTACGACGAGGGCGGCGCCACCTGAGGTCGAGCCGGCGACGATACGAATCGCCGCGCCTTTCGATTGCGCGTAGCCGTTGATCGCCGGGTTGGGTCCGATGAACGACATGTCGAGGGCGTCGGAGAAGAGGGCCGTGATCGCCTCGGTCCCGGAGTTGAACGTCGCCGTTGTCAAGGTGACGTCGTCGCCGAGTTCGGCGGCGAAGTACCCATCGGCAACGCCGACGATTGCGGGGGCGTGGGTGACGTTGGCAAAGTAGCCGAGGCGAACCTCGGTGCTGGTCTCGGTGGCGGCTCCACTGGAACAGCCGGCGGCTGCCGTCAGCAGGATCAATGTCGTCGCGGCACGGATCCTGCAGCTTCGGCGGCCGCCGCCATGGCGTGGTGTGGTGTCTCCCCGGCCCATACGATGTCCCCTATTCTCGACGAGACCAATTATGTTGACAAATCAAGTAGAGTATATCTACAATTGACTTTCTGCATCGTACACCCACGGCTCGGCGGGCGCAATGTGGATTGTTCTGATAATCTCTATTGAGGAGGTCGACTACCTGTGTGGATCACCAAGAAGACGGATTACGCCACCCGCGCCGTGCTGGCGCTCGCCCTCGAGCCGGGTGAGGTGCCCCTCAAGCTGCAGGAGATCGCGGCGCGGACCCACGTGCCCCAGTCGTTCCTCGAGCAAATCATGTACCAGCTGCGGGGCGCCGGCATCGTGCGCTCGATGCGGGGGCCTGCCGGCGGCTACCGCCTCAACCACCCGCCGGAGGACATCAGCCTGGAACGAGTGGTGCGGGTCTTCCAGGGCCAGCTCGCACCCATCGAATGCTCCACCCGCTCCAATGCGGCGCCTTGCCCGATGGACCCCGGCTGCTCGCTCAAGGAGACCTGGCAGGAAGTGCGCGACGCGACCATCGCCATCCTGGAGCGCACCGACTTCGCCACCCTCGCCCACCGGGCGGAGGGGCCGTGGCGCACCCCGCTCGCGGAGCCGTTGCCTCCTTCCGGCGGCGCCGCGTCCCGCCGCTAGGGCCAGGTCACGGTTCGGGGACGAGCCCGAGACGAGCGAGTGGGAATGCCTCGGCGGCCTCCAGCAGGTGCACCAGGCCACCCAGCGAGGTCGGTGCCTCCTCCAGCCAGGGCAGGGAAGCCATCGCCACCCCGTAGCGGTGCGCCAGGTCCTCGCGGGCGTCGCGCTGGCGGCGCGATTCGTCTGCCCACCGATCCAGGTTGTCGCGTAGCGCGCTGCGTGCCTCCGGGGGCAACCCGGGGGCACGCAGCCGGGCGCGGGCACTCCACTGCTCGGGCAGGCTGCGGTTGAACACCACCAGATCGGGCGTGCCCGCCGAAGGGGGAAGCTCGGTGAAGAGGCGGCGCGTCTCGCGCAGCGGGGTGGGCTGCGCGGTGGTGACCACCACCGTGGTAGCGATGCGGAGGTGGCGCTCGATGGAGTGGGCCCGGTGGGAGAGGCCGTCGTAGAGGGTGCGCAGGTCGAGCAGGAACTCGGCGATCTCCTCCAGCAGCGGACCTCCGAGCACGGTGTCGGCGAGGCGGAGCACGGGCCGGGCGGTGATCCGGTACAACGTGCGCCGGGCCGGGAAATGGGCGCCGGTGAGCCAGCGCAGCAGGCGACCGCCGATCAGGTCCCGCATCCGGCCTGGTGCCAGGAAGAACTCGATGCCGCCCACCGCCGGCGGGGTGTCGACGATGAGCACGTCCCATGCGCCGCTCTCGATGAACTCGGCCATCTGCTCCCCGGCGGCGTAAGCCTGAGCGGCCGGGAACCGGTCGGCCACCGCCCGGAAGTAGGGGTTCTCCTGGAGCCGGTCGGCCACCTCGACCGCGGCGTGGCGGTGCACGATCGCCTCCCATGAGGCGGTGACGTCCAGCATCGCTCCCCACAGGCGAGCCTGCCCGGCGACCTTGGTGGGCTGGTTGCCGAGCTCGCTGAGACCGAGGGCGTCGGCGAGGCGGCGTGCCGGGTCGACCGTCACCACCAAGGTGCGTTTCCCCGCCCGCGCCGCCGCCACCGCCAAGGCGGCGGAGACGGTGGTCTTGCCGACGCCGCCGGCGCCGGCGACGAGCACGGCGTGGGCCTGGCGCCCCGGCGTCACGGTGCCACCCAGGCCGCGGCGAGTAGAACCGCCACCTCCTCGGGGGAGCGCGGCCCGAAGAGATAGGGGAGGCGGGGGCCGGCGGGAAGTGCCTCGAGCCAGCGACGTTGCGACGCCCACAGCGCCTGGTGCAGCTCGGCGGCGTGCCGGTGCGGCCCGGGCGGGAGGCCTGCCACAACCGCGGCGGGCACGTCCAGCTCGGGGAGGGTGCGGTTGGCCACGACGGTGACCAGATCGATCACGGGCTCGCGGGCGAGCCGGTCCAGGGCCTCCTCGGTCTCCGCCACCGGCAGCTCCTCGGGGGTTGCCACCAGCACCAGGCCGGCGGCGGCGGGATCCGCCAACAGGTCCTGCATCCTGCCCGCCTGCTCCCGAATCGGCCCGGCGGGGACGAGGTCCGCGATGGTCTTCGGGGCGCGCAGGTAGGAGAAGAGCTGGCCGAGCGGCGGGGCGTCCACCAGGACCAGGTCGTAGCGGCCGCTCCACACCTCGTACACCGGCTTGCCGACCGAGATGATCTCGCGTACTCCCGGGGCGGTGTCCACCAGGACGTTGAGGGCCCGGGCCAGCTGGCGGGTCGGGGTGGGGCGAGGGAGCCGGAGCTGGACCCGGAGGTACTCGTCGAGCGCCTGGGACCGGTCGACGGCGAGGCTGAACACTCCGGGGGCCACCTGGCGAGCCTGATAGTCGAGGTCGTCCGCCCCGAAATGGGCGGCCAGGCCGAGGGCGTCGAGCATTCCCATCGCCAGCACGGTGCGTCCGGCACGGGCCGCGAGCAACGCGAGGGAGGCGGTGACGGCGGAGGAGCCGACGCCGCCCTTCCCGGAGATCAGCAGCAGCTTGCGATCGAACACCCTGGGCGGAGCGTATCAGAGCCGTTGCCGCTTCCTGGTTCCCTCCGGTACCCTGCCTCTGGTCCGCCACGAGGAGGTAGGAGTGGCCGAACTCGACGTCGAGCAGTTCCTGGCACGTTTTCGCGACCGGGCAGCCGCGGTTGCCGACCGCGGCATCCCCCCCTTGGAGGGAGAGGCGCGCCGCGCCTTCGTCGCCCAAGCCGAGAAGGACTATCTCGACTACTCCCTGGTGGGCAACGCCTCCTGGGCGGTAGAGGGCGATTCGCTGGTGCTGCGGGTGCCGCTGGCCGGCTGATCGTCCGTCTCACCCTTCGCCGGGGACGATTCCGGAGGCGGCGCGACGTGCCTCGGCCCGGCGCTCGCTCTCGAGCCTGGCGAGGTCGTAGTTCTCGTAGTCGACGTACTCCATCGCCTCGGCCAGCAGCCGGTGGCCGGCTTGATCCCGGATGAGCCGGTGCATCTCCTGGCACACCCTGCGGTACCCGGGATGACCGCCGCGGCCGGTGCGGAGCTCGAGGAGGTGGAACGCCTCCCGGGCGTTGAACTGGAGGTAGAACCGGATCTTGTAGGCGAAGGGGACCGCATACTGGGCGACGTCATCTCCCAGGTCGGCGGCGATCGTCTCGTGGAGGGCGGCGCTGCGCTCCATCGCCTCGTGCCAGGCGGCGGCGCCGATGTCGTCGACCGCCTCGGGGGTGACGAATCCGTGGTGAGGCCCGAGGCGTTGCCAGTCGATCGAGAGGATGCGGTGCCGCTGCAGGTCTCGGAAGATCCCGTAGTCGCAGAGGATGTCGAAGCGATAGTCGCTGCGCTCCATGCCCCGGCCCGGCTTGTGGCGACGGTTGCTCCGCTCCCCGGCGTATGCCCGTAGCACCGCGGCGCGTTGTTCTCCGTCCATCTCGCGGGCGAGGCGGAGCAGCTGGTCGTCGGGGAGGGCGGTGTGCGGGTAGAGGGCGGCGGCGACGATCTCGGTTTCCGCCTCCGGGTTCCATCCGACCAGGGTGACCTCGGGCCGATCCTCAGCAACGGCGGTGATGCCGTCGGCGATGCGCTGCATGTCCTCCCCGGTGCGAGCCAGGTAGGCCGACCAGGCTCCGCCCCGCTCCGGGATGTCGACCCGTCGCATGAAGGACGGGATCACCTTGCGCAGCTCGGCCAGCATCAGGTCGGCGAAGTGACGGGCCTCGGCCAGCGGATGGGCTCGCATCCGCAGCAGCATCGCCTCGTATGCCTGGCCGGAGGCGAAGATCCCGACGTTGGAAGTGGTGGCCGCCGGCAGCAGACCACGGGCGTCGTCGCAGGCCCGGGCCCTGATGCTCGAGGTCCACACGAACTCCGAGTCGCCGTCCTGGCGGGGGTAGAGGGTGCCGTAGTAGGTCACCAGCTTCTGGACCAGGTCGGCGTAGGTTGCGAAGAGCCACCGCATCGTCGCCGTGTACGACTCGCGGTGGGGCGAAGCGGCGACCTCGGCCGGCACCATGAAGCGGTAGTGGTCGCCGAGGGGGCGGTCGTAGAAGATGTAGCGGGTGCTCTGCTCGAGGTAGGAGGCGAGGCGCCCTCGCTCCAAGATCTTGGTGAGCACGTTGGAGGCCTGCTCGACCGCAAGGTGGGCGCCGCCGAGCTGGGCGACCGAGTCGTCGCCGTACTCGGTGAAGACCCGGTCGTAGAGGGATTCGGCCCGCCGCAGATTCACCAGGGGGTCGCCCTGTTCGGGGGCGGTGGCGGCGCCGAGCTCGGGGATGGTGGCGAACTCGTCGAGGAACAGCCGTCGCACCGACTTGTGCGACCGGCTGTACCGGGCGAAGAGGGCACCCTTGACCACCTCCGGAAGGTTGACCACGGCGAAGACGGGCCCGTCGAGGTTGGTGAAGAACCGGGACAGCACGACCCGCTCCTCGTCGCTGAAGGGCTCGACGTGGTGGGGAGTGCCGGGAACGGGGCCGGGAGAGGCGGTCGAGGGCATGGTGAATGACAAGGCTGTGATTCACCGTAGCGGCGCGTCGCATCCGCTGCAATCGGATCGGAAGTATTCTCGGGGGGTGATCGCACTGCGGCTTCTCATCGGAACGCTCATCGCCGCCGCCATCGGGGTGGCGATGGTTCCGCTGTGGGCTCTCCTCGACATCCGGCGGGGCGGGACCGGCTGGGGGCTGTGCCCCAGCGGCATCGGCGCCTGCCGCAACTCCTACTTCTCAGGCTTCGAGCTGCTCGCCTACCTGGTGGTCGCCCTCTTCGCCATCCTCGCCCTCATCGCCCTTTGCGTGCGGGTGCTCCGCCTCGTGGAGCGCCGTCACGGAATCCGTGCCTGATCCGTCCCGCGCCGGGCGAGCCGTCAGTGGGCGGCGCTCACCGACTCGGCTTCCGGAAGGTCGTCGGGAGTGAACCCCACCACCACGTAGATCCCGAGCAGGATGAGCCCGGCCCCGGTCCAGCCGGCGGTGTCGAGCCGCTCGCCGAGCACGATCGCGGCGGTCGCCGCCGCGAAAGCCGGCTCCAATGCCAGCACGATTGCGGTGCGGCTGGGGCCGATCACCGTCTGCGACCAGACCTGGATGAGGAAGGCGCCGGCGCTGACGGCGATGCCGGTGCCGATCAGGGCGGGGAGGGATCCGAGCCCGGGGACGGTGAATCCCTCGATCACCGCCATCCCCATGGCGCCCACCGAGACCACCAGGAGCTGCACCGCGGTGAAAGCGACGGTGGGGTGAAGGGGAGCGAGCCGGGCGAGGATCACGATGTGGACCGCGAAGGCGACGGCGCAGGCGACGGTGAGCAGGTCACCGCGGCGGAGGGTCACGCCCTGTTCGATGGTGAGGAAGGCGAGCCCGGCGAAGGCGAGCGCCGCGCCGCCCAGGGCCAGGGGATGAGGCCGGCGCCGGAAGGAGGCGGCGGCGATCAGCGGCGTCAACACGACGTAGAGCCCGGTGATGAGGCCCGAGTTCGACGCCGAGGTGAGGGAGAGGCCCCAGGTCTGGAAGGCGTAGCCGGCCAGCAGCGACGTACCCGCCACCGTCCCGTGCATCCAGATGCGCCTGCCGTGGGGTCGGGCGATGGCGAAGAGCACGGCGGCGCCGAGCAGGAACCGCCACCCCACGAAGCTCATCGGTGGCAACACCTCGACCGCTTCCTTGATCACGACGAAGGTCGCCCCGAACAGCAGGGCGGCGACCGCGAGGGCGAGGTGGGCGAGGGTGCGGCGGGGCATGGAGCCGTCAGGCAACCCGGCGGCTCAGGGAGGCGATGATGCCGGCCACCACGATGGCGCATCCGGCCAGCAGCGTCCACGGGCCGGGGCCGACCTGGGCGGTGACGCCGGCGTCCCGGACGTCGCGGGCGGCGGCGAGGGTGTCGACCACCTTGGCGGCGGCGAAGAGGGTGGCCGCGGAGGCGCAGGCCGCGGTCACCAGCGCGGTGACCAGCCCGAAGCCCTCCCGCCGGTCCCCGAGCAGGGCGATCCCGGCGGGGACCAGCAGCAGGACGACGGCGACCCCGGCGGCGGCCCCTGCCCCGTCAACGGTCCCCAGCAGCGGTGCGGTGAGAAACGGGAGGAGCAACGAGACGGCGCCGATCCCTGTACCGGCGACGATGACGATGCGCGACGAGTGCACGGCGCTCAGCGGATCAGGATGCCGGACCCGTCGATGCTTTCGATCTCGACGAGCGAGTGGACCGTCCAGCCGTGGCGCCCGAGCCGCTCCCGTCCCTTCTGCCAGAGCTTCTCGATGGCGAAACCGAAGCCGACGATCTCGCATCCGGCTTCGACCACCATCTCGCCCAACGCCTCGGCGGTGCGGCCCCGCGACAGGAAGTCGTCGACAATGAGAACCCGCAGCCCCGGGGTGAGGACACGCCGGGCGATCTCCACCCGGTACTCGACGCCCTTGGTGGGGGAGGCCACCTCGCGGGCGAACGAGTAGCGATCTCCGGTCCCGAGGTACTTCTTGGCGTACACCATGGGGATGCCCAGCTCACGGGCGCACATCAACGCCGGCGGGATTCCCGATGCCTCGGCCGTGATGACGAGATCGGGGGAGGTGGCGGCGAAACGATCGGCCAGCTCGCGTCCCACCGATTCCAGGATGGGAGGCTCGACACGGTGGTTGAGGAACTCGTCCACCAGGATCAACTCGCCCTCGATCCGGGCCCGGGTGGAGACGGCGGTCTTGAGATCCACGACGGTATGGTACCTGCCCTCGCCGGCGCCGGATTCGCGCCGTCGTTCCTCTCTAGCATCCGTCTCGTGGTGCCTCAGCGTGGAGCAGAACCGGTCCGGCCCTCGGTGGAGCAACGCCGCCATGCCCGGGTCGTCCTCAACCGGCTTCGCAAGCGCTACCCGTCGATCGGGACCGCCCTCGCCTACCACGAACCGTGGCAGCTGCTGGTGGCCACCGTGCTCTCGGCTCAGACGACCGATGAGAACGTCAACCGGGTCACTCCCGACCTGTTCCGCCGCTGGCCCACCCCCGAGGACCTGGCCGAAGCCGATCCGGAGGTCGTCGAGAGAGTGGTCTACTCGACCGGGTACTACCGGCAGAAGACAAAGTCGATCATTGCCCTCTGCGCCGACCTCGTCGATCACTTCGGTGGAGAGGTGCCCGCCGACCTGGAGGCGATGACGACGCTGCGCGGGGTGGGACGCAAGACGGCGAGCGTGGTCCTGGCCGAGGCCTGGGGGATTCCGGCGATCGCGGTCGATACCCACGTCAAGCGGGTTGCCGGACGACTCGGCCTCACCTCCGAGTCGGATCCGGAGAAGATCGAGTTCGCACTGCGGGCGCTCTATCTCGAGAAGGATTGGGCGGGGGTGTCGATGCGCTTCATCCAGTTCGGGCGCGAGGTGTGCGACGCCCGTCGTCCCCGATGCTGGGAATGCCCGCTGCGGGACCGCTGCCCGTACCCGGACAAGACGCCGCCGGAGTGAAGAAGGGCCGCGCCTAGCGGATCGGATCGGGCTGGGGCGGGGGGACGGTGCCGCGTCCGGGACGGATGGTGGGTCGGGAGTACTGCCGACCCTCCCGCACCAGATCCATGCCGCGGGTCTCGGGCAGCCGGAGCACGAGGTACATGGAGACGAGCAGACCGGACCCGAGGATGGCGATGGTGGTCGAGAGGCCTGCCCGGTCGACCACCAAGGCTCCGACAACGAACCCGCTGATCGAGCCGACGATGGCGACGTTGGTGATCCAGCCGGCGGTCATGGCCCGGACCCGGGTGGGGAACAACTCGGAGCGTTGGGCGGCGAAGGCCGGGGTGAGCATGCTGAGGCCGGCGGTGGCGAGGAAGATGGCTGGCGCCAGCAGCCAACCGCTGTCGAGGGTGTAGAAACCGACGCCCCCGATCAGTCCGAGCATCAGCGCCAGCACGGTGGTGTGGCGGCGCCCGATGGCGTCGGCCATGCGTCCGCCCACGAGGAGGCCGAGGGCACCGAGCCCGCTGAAGACGATGAGCAAGAAGCGAGCCGGGGCGGCATCCCACCCCAGGTCGTTCACCAGCCGCTCCATCACGAAGTTGAGGGCAGGGGAGGAGAAGACCGCCACGAAGAACGCCATACCGGCGAGGGGCCAGAAGTGGCGGGCGAGACCGCTGCCGAGCACCTGGCGGAACGTCACGTCTCGCCCGTAGTGCCGGAACGCCCTGCTCTCGGCGAGGTACCGGTTCAGCAGCGGCAGGAGCAGGAATCCGACCGCGGTGAGTCCGAACAGGATGCGCCATGCGTCGGGCGACTGTTCGGCGATCGGCAGCAGCACCAGCCCGAGGCCCGACCCCATCGACCCGGCGAGGGCGTAGATGCCGAGGCCGAGGGCGCGCCGCCCCGGGGCGATCTCCTCTGCCAGGTACACCACGGCGAGTGCGGCGACGCCGATCACGGCGATCCGGGTCACGGCCTGGGTGACGACGAAACCGGCGACGCCCGGGATCACCACGGTGAGGAGGTTCCCGGCCGGGATCATGGCGAAGGCGAACAGGAAGGGGCGGCGCCGTCCCACCCGGTCGGCGATCACGGCGAAGGCGAGCCCCGCCAGCGAGGCGGTCCGGGTGATCCCGAACACCCAGAACATGCCCCCCTCGCTGAGTCCGAGGCTCTTGCGGGCGAAGGGAAGGGTGGAGGAGATCTGGGTTCCCCCATAGGCGGCGACGAACCCGACCAGCATCATGAGGGTGAGGATCCGGCGATCGCGAACATTGAAGGAGATCTTCGGGCCGCGGCTCGTCATGGGCGTTCCGCCGCCGCCGTTCCGTCCGCTTCCGTGCTGGGCCCGTTCATCATCGGCGAGCATGAGGTTACCCGGTGGGGCTGGGCGCGGCATCCGGGGGCGAGGCCGGCGTGGCGTATGGTGCAGGGAACAGGAGCGGCCTGCCGGGCGTTGCCCGCGCGACCGCCCCACGACCCGACTGGAGCGCCCGCGTGGCCGATCCGACCCTGCTTGCCGCCGTCCTCGCCGGTGCCGCTTCGTTCCTCTCTCCGTGCGTGCTGCCGCTGCTCCCCGGCTACCTGAGCCTCATGTCGGGGTATTCCACCCGGGAACTGGCGGAGGGGGACGTGTCACTGTGGCGGGTGGCACGAGCCACCGGCCTGTTCGTACTCGGCTTCTCCCTGGTATTCGTGGTGCTGTTCGGGGCAACCGCCTCCACCCTGGGGCAGGCCCTCAGCGGGCACCGCTTCACCGTCATCGCCGGGTGGGTCATCGTCGTGATGGGTCTGTTCATCGCCGTCACCGCGGTGTGGAACCCGCGCTTCCTGCTGCCCTTCATGAAGGACCGCCGCAAGGAGGTGCGCCCCAGTCGGCTCGGGGTGTTCGCCCCTCCGGTGATGGGGATGGCGTTCGCCTTCGGTTGGACACCCTGCATCGGCCCCTTCCTCACGGCGGCCATCGCTCTCGGCGCAAGCGAGGCGACCATGGGACGGGGGATGCTGGTGCTCGGCTTCTATTCTCTCGGCCTCGGCATCCCGTTCCTGGCGTCGGCCCTGCTGCTCGCCAAGGCGTTCTCCTTCTTCAGCTGGATCAAGCGGTTCCTCATCCCGATCAGCGTCGTCTCCGGGCTGCTGCTCGCCGGGTTCGGGCTGCTGTTGGTGACGGGACAGATCACCGATCTCAACGCGTGGTTCAGCCGTCTCCTGGTGCGGCTCGGCCTCGAAGGACTTGCCGAAGTCTGAGATCGGATAACCTCGCCCGATGCAACCCGCATTGGATCGGTCCCGATTCGTGGCGCTGGCGGCCGAATACCCGGTGATCCCGGTGTCGGTGGAGGTACTCGGCGACCGGGAGACCGCGGTTTCCGTGTTCGAGAAACTGGTGGGCGCCGAGTCCGGCTTCCTGCTCGAGTCGGTGGAAGGCGGGGACCGCTGGGCACGCTGGTCGTTCGTCGGATGGCGCCCCGAGTTCACCCTGCTGGCCCGCGACGGCCGCTGCTGGGCCGAAGGCAGCGCCGTCGAGCTTCCCGAAGGGGACGTGCTCACCGTGCTCGAGGGGGTGATCGGACGCTATCGCACCCCACCGCCCACCGAACTCGGCCTCGGCGACCTTCCGCCGCCGCTCTTCGCCGGGGCGGTCGGGTACCTCGCCTACGACGTGGTGCGCTACGTCGAGCATCTCCCCGACCAGCCCCGGGACGACCGGGGGCTGCCCGAGATGATGTGGCATTTCTTCGGGATGCTGGCCGTCGTCGATCGCTTCCGTCAGACCGTGCGCCTCATTCGCAACGTCTTCGTCGGCGACGCCGACCCCGGCGCCGCCTACGACGCCGCGGTGGAGGACCTGGCCGCAGCGGTGGAGGCGCTGGGGGCGGGGGAGCGGTACCGGATCCGGTCCCGTCCTGCCTTCACCCGGAAGCCGGAGGCGAGGGCCAACATGACCCGGGACGCCTTCGAGGCGGCGGTGAGCTCTGCCATCGAGTACATCAAGGCCGGCGACGCCTTTCAGATCGTGCCGTCGTTGCGGTTCGAGGTCGACGTCGACGGCGACCCCTTCGCCATCTACCGGGCGCTGCGGCTGGTGAACCCGTCTCCCTTCATGTTCTTCGTCCGCCACGGTGGGATCGCCATCGTGGGTTCGTCGCCGGAGGTCATGTCGCGGGCCCGGAACGGCAAGGCGACGAGCCGTCCCATCGCCGGGACCCGCCCCCGCGGCGCCACGCCGGAGGAGGACGCCGCCCTCGAGCAGGATCTGCTCGCCGATCCCAAGGAGCGAGCGGAGCATGTGATGCTGGTGGATCTCGCCCGCAACGACCTGGGGCGGGTCTGCGAGTACGGCACGGTCACGGTCGACGAGCTGATGGTGGTCGAGCGCTACTCGCACGTGATGCACATCGTCTCCAACGTCTCGGGGACGCTGCGGCAAGGGGTGGGCCCGGTGGACGTGCTGCGCGCCACCTTCCCGCATGGGACGGTTTCGGGCGCTCCCAAGGTGCGGGCGATGGAGATCATCGACGAGCTCGAGCCGACGGCCCGTGGCCCCTATGCCGGCGCCGTCGGCTACATCGACTTCTCCGGCAACGTCGACACCGCCATCGCCCTCCGCACCTTGGTGGCGGCCGGCGGCAGGGCCTGGGTCCAGGCGGGAGCCGGGATCGTGGCCGACAGTGACCCCGCCACCGAGTATCAGGAGTGCCTCAACAAGGCGGCGGCGGTGCTCGCCGCCATCGAGGGCTCGCGCGATGTCTGACCTCGAGTGGGGCCAGGCCGGGAGTTCACAGCCGATCAGGACGGGGACCGGCCTGGTGACGGCTCGGCGCGAGCTGCTGTGGGTACGGGGACCCGACACGGTGCGCTTCCTCGACGGGATGGTGAGCCGATCCCTACCTGCCCTGGCGCCCGGGGCCGCGGCCCGGGCCCTGCTGTTGAACCCGCGGGGCCGGCTGCGGGCGGCACTGTGGCTGCTCGCCGGCGTGGACGAGGTGGGGATCGTGACCGACGCCGGGTACGGTGCCGTCGTCGCCGGGGATCTCGCTCGCTTCCGGCTCAGGGTCGACGCCTCGATCGAGCCCGACCCGCGCCAGATCATCGAACTGTGGGGGCCGACGGCGGCGGCGGTGGTGGAAGACGCCACCGGAGCCGAGGTCGCAGGGCCCGCCGGGTGGCGCACGCTTCCCGATGGCGGGGTGGTGGCCCGCATCCCGTTTCTCCGGGTCGGACTGCCGCGTTTCCTCGCCGCCGGCGTCGAGCCGGACGTTCTGGTCGCAGCCGGTGCCACACCGGTGACGCCGGAGGTGTCGGAGGGGCTCCGCGTCGAGGCGGGTGAGCCGGGGAGCGCCGAGACCGCAGGAGAACCCATCCCGCAGGAGACCGGTCTTGTGGCGGCGTCGGTCGACTTCGACAAGGGCTGCTACCTCGGCCAGGAGCTGGTGGCCCGCATCGATTCGCGGGGCCGCGTCAACCGCCGCCTGATGGGGCTGGTGGTGGTGGGCGGCGGAGTGCCGGGAGGTCCGGTGGTGCACGACGGTCGCGAGGTGGGGGAGGTGACCTCGGCGGCCCATTCGGATCGCCTCGGCGTCCCGATCGCTCTCGCCATGCTGCGAGCGGAGGTGGAGCCGGGCGCCGCCGTCGAGGTGGCGACACCGGACGGCCCGGCGGGGGCGACGGTCCAGGCCCTGCCGCTCGATCCCTCCCTGTGAGCATCGCCTCCGGTCACGCTCGCTAGCCTCCGGGCGATGACCCGTCGCTGGGCGCTCCTCGCCTGTGCCGCCCTGCTCCTCGCCGCCTGCGGTTCCTCCTCCGAGGGCCTCTACGGGCGGGATCTCTTCAACCACAGCTGCGCCGGCTGCCACGGCGAGGATGGAGGCGGAAGCAGCCTGGCCCCGGCGATCGGGCCCGGCTCGGGCGCGGCGGCGTTGCGGGACGACCAGATCGAAGGCGTGATCGAGGTGGGGCCGGGGGCGATGCCGTCGTTCGGGCGCCTCAGCCCCGAGCAGATCGACAGCTTGGTGGTGCTGGTCCGGAGCCTCCAGAACGAGTGACGGC
>CAYUDA010000006.1:0-4303 GCA_964443425.1 uncultured Acidimicrobiaceae bacterium | reverse complement strand
CTCGATCCGCTCCAGGTGGAGGAGGCGGCCGCCGCCGGAGCCGACGCCCTGTTGCTGATCGTGGCCGCTCTCGACCCCGACCGGCTGGGGGAGCTGCTGGCGGTGAGTCATGCCGCCGGGGTCGAGGCGCTCGTCGAGGTCCACAACGCCGCCGAGCTGGCGGTGGCGAATCGGGCGGGAGCCTCACTCATCGGGGTCAACAACCGCGATCTGCAGACATTCGTGACCGATCTCGCCACCGCGGAGAGCCTGGCGGGAGCCATCCGCCCCGGCGCCGTCACCGTGGCCGAGAGCGGGATCGGGTCGGCACAGGACGCCGCCCGCATGGCGGCCGCCGGGTACGACGCGGTGTTGGTGGGGGAGGCGGCGGTGCGCTCCGGAGATCCGGCGGGTTTCGTGGCATCTCTCCGTGCGACGGCGCCATGACGTGGGTCAAGGTGTGTGGGTTGACGAGGGTCGAGGACGTTGTGGCCGCGGTCGCCGCCGGGGCCGACGCCGTCGGCATCGTGCTCATCCCCTCCTCACCGCGTTATGTGCCCCGGGAGAGGGCTGGCGTCCTGGTGGCGGCTGCCGAAGGGGTGCGGCGGGTGCTGCTCACCGTCGACGTGGCGCCCGGGGCGCTCGAAGACCTGCTGGACGAGACGGGGGCCGACGGAATCCAGCCCTACGGTTCCCACGCCTCCGCGGTCGCCACCGCCGCGGTCGCCGCCGGGGTGTTCGTGCTCCGTCCGGTGCCGGTCGCAGCCGGGGTGGATCTGCCGGGCCCGGAAGAAGGGGTGCCTTTGCTCGACGCGGCCGGTCCGGCCCTGGGGGGCACCGGCCGTCGTTTCGACTGGGAACTCGCCGCCGGCATCGACGGGCCGTGGGTGCTTGCCGGCGGGCTGGGGCCCGACAACGTTGCCGAGGCGGTGGCCATGGTGCGACCGTGGGGGGTGGACGCGTCCAGCCGGCTGGAGACCGCTCCGGGCATCAAGGATCACGGTAGGGTGGCGGCCTTCGTCAGGGAGGCGAAACGGGCGTGAGGTTGGACCGTCCCGATGCACAGGGCAGGTTCGGAGCGTACGGGGGGCGATTCGCCCCCGAGACCCTGATGCCGGCGCTCCTCGAGTTGGAGGCCGCCTTCATCGAGGCCCGCCACGATCCCGCCTTCCAGGTGGAGCTGAGCGAGCTCCTCACCACCTATGTGGGACGCCCCACCCCGGTGTACCGGGCCCGGCGCCTCTCCGAGCGGCTCGGACTCCAACTCTTCTTGAAGCGCGAGGATCTCGCCCACACCGGGGCGCACAAGATCAACAACACCATCGGGCAGGGGTTGCTGGCGCAGCGCATGGGCAAGCATCGCATCATCGCCGAGACGGGAGCGGGGCAGCACGGGGTCGCCACCGCCACCGCCTGTGCGCTCTTCGGGTTGGAGGGCGTGGTCTACATGGGGACCAAGGACATCGAGCGCCAGGCTCCCAACGTGCACCGGATGCGCCTGCTGGGCACCGAGGTGGTTCCGGTGGAGACCGGAGCCGGCACCCTCAAGGACGCGGTGTCGGCCGCGCTGCGCGACTGGGTCGCCTCCGTCGAGACCACCCACTACATCATCGGTTCCGTGGTTGGCCCCCATCCGTTCCCCTGGATCGTGCGCGAGTTCCAGAAAGTCATCGGTGAGGAGTTGCAGGAGCAGCTCGACGGATCGTCGCCGGAGCGGCCCGAGCCGGACGTCATCGTGGCCTGCGTCGGCGGCGGCTCCAACTCGATCGGGGTGTTCTACCCGTACGCCGGCACCGGGGTGGAGTTGGTGGGGGTGGAGGCGGCCGGTCTCGGGATCGCCACCGGACACCACGGCGCCTCGCTCGGGGCGGGGACTCCCGGGGTGATCCACGGGGCGATGACCTACCTGCTGCAGGACGACGCCGGCCAGATCCTCGAAGCGCATTCGATCTCGGCAGGCCTCGATTATCCCGGGGTGGGGCCCGAGCACGCCTACCTCAAGGACGCCGGGCTGGTGCGCTACGACGCGGTCACCGACGACGAGGCGGTGGCGGCTCTGCATCTGCTCACCGAGACCGAGGGGATCATCCCCGCCCTCGAATCGGCCCACGCCCTCGCCTGGGTGGTGCGGGAGGCGGAACGTCTCGCCGGGCGCAACGTGGTGGTGAACCTCTCGGGGCGCGGCGACAAGGACGTCGAGGAGCTGGAGCGGCGGCATGGTTGACGGCGTCGCCCGACTGCGGGACATGTTCGCCGCGGCCGCCGCCGCCCGGCGGGCCGCCCTGCTGCCCTACATGACAGCCGGGCTCCCGACGGTGGCCGACTCCCCGGCGCTGTTCGGGGCGATGGCGGAAGCCGGCGCCGACGGCTTCGAGGTCGGCATCCCTTACTCCGACCCACTGATGGACGGCCCCACCATCCACGAGGCAGGGCTGCGGGCGCTGGCCGCCGGCTCCGGGCTCGAGCCGGGTCTGGAGGTGGTGGCCGAGGTGACGGAGCGCACCGGCAAGCCGGTGGTGGTGATGACGTATGCCAACCCGGTGGTCCGGGTGGGGATCGCCGAATTCGCCCGGCGAGTCGCCGAGGCGGGCGGGTCCGGGGTCATCGTGGCAGACATGCCGGTGGACGAGGCGGACGCCTTCCGCGCCGCCTTCGCCCGCCACGGGCTCGGGCTGGCGCTGTTCGTGGCGCCGACGACGCCGCCCGACCGGCTGGCGTTGGTGGCGGCGTCCGATCCGGTGTTCGTCTACGGCGTCGCCGACATGGGGGTCACCGGGGAACGGACCGAGTCGAGCGGGAGGGCCGCCATCCTGGCGGAACGGGTTCGGGCCGTCACCGACGTACCCCTGGTGCTCGGGGTGGGGATCTCGACCCCGGCCCAGGCCCAGGCCGCCGCCGCCGTCGCCGACGGAGTGATCGTCGGCTCGGCGCTGGTGCGGCGAGTGCTCGACGCCACCGATGTGAAGGCGGCGGCCTCGGCGCTGCGGGAGGCGGTGGCGGACCTGGCCGCGGCGATGCACCACGTCTGAGCGGTGAACGACGTGGCACCTGGTGCCGGGAGGGGGACTCGAACCCCCACGGGCTCACGCCCAACGGATTTTGAGTCCGTCGCGTCTACCAATTCCGCCATCCCGGCCCGGCGCGCATCATAGGGTCGGCGCCGTCACCGCGCCGACCCCGGCCGTACACTCGCGCCATGCGCCGCATCGAACGCCGCCTGTTCTGGATCAACGACCAGATCGAAGCCCTGCGCCGCGACGAGGTGCTCGCTCGCCAGGAGCTCGAGTACCACATGCACCTCAACGACGACGCCGCCCGTGACGCGCTGGTCTCGGAGTTGCCGCTCGACCGGGCCGATGCCAGGGAAACCGCCGGGGACGTGGCACGTTTCGAGGCCCACATCGCCGAGCTGGAGCGGAAGTGCCGTCGCCTCGAGCGCACCCGGGAACAGCTCCTGGCGCGGCTGGAGCGCTGACGTATTCTGGGGCACGGAGCAACGAGTCCTTCAGGTCGCGCAACAAGTATCCGAAGCACCGGTAGAATCCCCTGGCGCTTTCAACCACTCAGAGGTAGGATGTGACCACTGTGAGTAGTAACAAGTCCACGCGTCGCCACCGTGAGCGGTCCGAACGCGGCGCGGCCATGGTGGAGTTCGCCATCGTGGTGCCTCTCATCGTGGTCCTCGTATTCGGTGCGCTCGAGTTCGGCCTTGCGTTTAAGAGCCGCCTTTCTTACAGCCACGCGGTCGCAGGCGCCGCCCGTATCGGCAGTGTGATGGGGACCGACGACGGAGCCGATTTCGCCATCCTCCAAGCCGTCGAGGCCGGGCTGGTGGGCGCGGTCGACCCCACCTCGATCGACCAGGTGGTCATCTACAAGGCGAACGCCGACGGGTCGATGTCGACCTCCCAGAACCACTACACCTACAACTCGGCCACCATATGCAAGTGGGACCCGTGCCCCGATCCGGACAACTTCGTTCTCTACGGATCACCGGGCAACTGGCCGCCGAGTGCCCGGGTGACGACGATCGACCCTCAGCCCGACGTGCTCGGGGTCGAGATCCAGTTCACCCACGAGTGGGTCACCAACGTGCTCCCGTTCATGACCTCGCCGGCGCATTGGGCGGACGACGCCCGCATGCGGATGGAGCCCGACGTGTACGGCTCGGGCTCCTGAGGAGGCCACTCCTGTGAAGCGACGCATCAAGGCGCGAATCCGGAACAGATTCGAGGACGCCGAGAGCGGCGTCACCATGATCCTGATGGCGCTGCTCATGGTGGTGATGATGGGTGCCGCCGCCATGGCGGTCGACCTCGGCTGG
>CAYUDA010000005.1:0-24640 GCA_964443425.1 uncultured Acidimicrobiaceae bacterium | reverse complement strand
ACCTCCACACCGGGATGGAGAAGACCGCCGAGACCCTCACCTACCTCCAGGGCGGTACCAACGTCACCAGGATGGACTACCTGTCCCCGTTCCACGTCGAGCTGGCCTTCTCCCTGGCGGTCGAGCAGCTCCTCGGAGTCGAGATCCCGCCGCGGGGCCAGGCGATCCGGGTGCTGCTCACCGAGCTGAACCGGGTCTCGAGCCACCTCATCTGGCTTGCCACCCAGGGCATGGATATCGGGGCCATCTCGATGATGCTCTACGGGTTCCGGGAGCGGGAGCTGTGCCTCGACTTCTTCGAGAAGGTCACCGGGCTTCGCATGAACCACAACTTCATCCGGCCCGGCGGAGTCGCCGCCGACCTGCCCGACGGGTGGGAGGACGACGTCGAGTTCCTGCTGGAGAAGATCCCGGCCGGGATCGTCGAGTACGAGGAGCTCCTCAACGAGAACCCGATCTTCCTCGACCGCACCGTCGGGATCGGGGTGATCACCCCCGAGGAATGCAAGGCCTACGGCGTCACCGGCCCCACCGCCCGCGCTGCCGGGCTCGGTTGGGACCTTCGCAAGGCGTTCCCCTACAGCGGCATCGACCAGTACGAGTTCGACGTGCCGGTCGGTCGCCACGGCGACGTCTACGACCGCTACCTGGTGCGGATGGAGGAGATGAAGCAGTCGCTGCGGATCGCCCGCCAGCTGCTGGAGACGATGCCGGCAGGTGACTACCGCAGCGACGACCGCAAGGTCACCCCGCCGCCTCGCAAGCGCATCGACGAGTCGATGGAAGCCCTCATCCACCATTTCAAGCTGTTCACCGACGGCTTCAAGGTCCCGCCGGGGGAGACCTACCAGTCGGTCGAGTCGCCCCGGGGCGAACTCGGGGTCTACCTCGTCGCCGACGGGCGCTCCCGGCCGTGGCGCCTCCACGTCCGCGCCCCGTCGTTCAACCACGTGCAGGCGCTCCCGGTGATGATGACCGACACGCTGATCGCCGACAGCGTCGCCACCCTCGCCTCGATCGACCCGGTGCTGGGGGACGTGGACCGATGACGACCGGCCAACCCTCCGACCCGCTCGCCGCCGTCGCCGAATGGAGCGAACCCAACCGGCGCCGCGCCACTGCCGTGCTCGACGCCTACCCGGAGCGGCGCTCGGCGATCATGCCGTTGCTGTTCCTGGCGATGATGGAACACGGCCACGTCACCGAAGACGCGATGCATGAGGTGGCGGACCTCACCGGGCTCACCGCTGCCCAGGTGCTCTCGGTCGCCAGCTTCTACACCATGTACAAGCAGGAGGACCCCGGCCGCTACCTGATCTCGGTATGCACCTCGATCTCCTGCCACCTGCTCGGCGCCGATGAGGTTCTCGCCGCCATCGTCGACGAGACCGGGACCGCCGACGGCGAGACCTCCGAGGACGGGCTCATCAGCGTCGAGCACGTCGAGTGCAACGGCGGCTGCGGTGGCGCCCCGGTGGTGCTCGTCAACTACGAGATGATCGAGGGGGTCACCCCGGAGAAGGGTCGGGCGCTGTGCCGCTGGCTGCGCGACGGCCGCCCCGAGGTGGTGCTCGGCGACGAGATGCAGCAGCTCTTCGGGGGGCGCCGTTCCTTCGACTGGGGCGTCGCCGAGAAGGATGGGGCGATCATGCCCGTCCCCGCCTTCGAGCCCTACGGATCCTCCGGGGAGGATTCGTGACCTCCCCACCCCTCATCCTCACCGGACGCATGGTGGCTCATCCCTCCGACAGCCACACCATCGATCGCTACGAGGCCACCGGCGGCTACGCCGCGCTCCGCAAGGGGCTGGAGGACATGACCCCCGAGCAGGTCGCAGCCGAGGTGAAAGCCTCCAACCTTCGAGGCCGGGGAGGCGCCAACTTCCCCACCGGGGTCAAGTGGGGGTTCCTGCCCCCGACCAAGCCCCGCTACCTGGTGGTCAACGGCGACGAGTCGGAGCCCGGCACCTTCAAGGACCGCCAGCTCCTCGAGCGCGATCCGCACCAGCTCGTCGAGGGCGTGATCCTCGCCGCCTACGCCCTCGAGGTGGACCACGCCTTCATCTACATCCGCGGCGAGTACCCCAAGCCGGCACGGCGGGTGCAGGCCGCAGTCGGCGAGGCCTACCGCCGCGGGTACCTGGGCAAGGACATCCTGGGGACCGGGTTCGACCTCGACGTCACCGTGCACCTCGGAGCGGGCGCCTACATCTGCGGCGAGGAGACCGCCCTGCTCAACAGCCTGGAGGGACGACGCGGCGAGCCGCGCATCAAGCCGCCGTTCCCGGCGGTGGAAGGCCTCTATGCCAAGCCGACGATCGTCAACAACATCGAGACGCTTTCGAACCTGCCGTGGATCGTGCTCAACGGCGGGACGAGCTACGCCCACATCGGCCCCGAGACCTCGGCCGGCACCCGGCTCTTCTCGCTGTCGGGCCACGTGGAGCGCCCCGGCAACTACGAGATCGTCATGGGCATGTCGTGGCGGGAGCTGATCTACGACGTCGGAGGCGGCATCCCCGGCGGCCGCGCCCTCAAGACCTGGATCCCGGGTGGGGCGTCGGCGCCCTGGTTCGTCCCCGAACACCTCGACACCGCGGTGACCATCGACGACGTCGCCAAGCAGGGGTCGATGCTCGGGTCGGGGGCCGTCATCGTGATGGACGAAACCACCAACGTGGTGGCGGCCGCGGCGCGCATCGTGCGCTTCTTCGCCCACGAGTCATGTGGGCAGTGCACCCCGTGCCGGGAGGGGACCACCTGGCTGGAGCGGGTGCTGGGACGCATCCTCGCCGGGGAGGGCCGCCCATCCGACCTCGACCTGCTGCTCGACATCGGTGACGGGATCAGCCCCGGCCTGCGCTGGCCGCCGGTGATGACCACCATCTGTCCCCTCGGCCCGTCGGCGGTGTCGCCGGTGGTGTCGCTCATGCAGCACTTCCGCCACGAGGTGGAGGCCATGATCACGGAGGGGGTGCCGGTTGCCTGACGAGACCGCGGACATGGTCACCATCACCATCGACGGCACCGAATTCCAGGCGCCGCGAGGCCAGCTCCTCATCAAGGCGGCCGAGGACCACGGCATCTACATCCCGCGGTTCTGCTGGCACTCCCGGATGGAGCCGGTCGGCATGTGCCGGATGTGCCTCGTCGAGGTGCAGGGACCGCGGGGCACGATGCTCACCACCTCCTGCACCACGCCCGTGACCGACGGCATGGTGGTGGACACCAAGACGGCGGTGGTGGAGAAGGCCCACGAGGGCGTGCTCGAATACCTGCTCATCAACCACCCGCTCGACTGCCCGGTGTGCGACAAGGGCGGTGAGTGCCCGCTCCAGGACCAGACCCTGGCCTACGGGCCGGGGGAGAGCCGTTTCGTCGAGGAGAAGCGGCACTTCGAGAAACCGATTCCCATCTCCGATCTGGTGATGCTCGACCGGGAACGCTGCATCCTCTGTGCCCGCTGCACCCGCTTCGGCGAGGAGATCTCGGGCGACCCCCTCATCGAGTTCGTCGACCGCGCCAACCTCACCCAGGTGCTCACCTTCCCCGGCGAGCCGTTCGCCTCCTACTTCTCGGGCAACACCGTGCAGATCTGCCCGGTGGGCGCCCTCACCGCGGTGCCCTACCGCTTCAAGGCCCGACCCTGGGACCTCGAGGCGGTGGAGAGCGTCTCGCTGGTCGACTCGGTCGGGTCGAAGGTGTCGGTCCAGTCGAGCCAGAACTCGGTGGTGCGGATCTACGGGGTGGACAACGAGCCCACCAACCAGGGCTGGCTTTCGGACAAGGACCGCTTCTGCTTCGAGTACATCAACTCGCCGCAGCGACTCACCATGCCCCTGGTACGCCGCGACGGCGAGCTGCAGGAGGCGACCTGGGGCGAGGCGCTGCAACTGGTCGCCGACCGGCTCGGGGCGGTCCGTGGCGCCGAGGTGGCGGGCCTGGGCGGTGCCCGCAACACCAACGAGGAGGCGTTCGCCTTCGGCAAGTTCCTCCGCACCGTGGTCGTCACTCCCCACATCGACGCCCAGCTCGGCGACGGACTCGACCCCCAGTTCCTCGCCGGCGTCACACCCCGCGCCTCCATCCCGGACCTGGAGCACGCCAAGACGATCCTGCTGTGGGGCCCCGACCTCAAGGAGGAGTACCCCGTGCTCTACCTGCGGGTGCGGCGGGCCGCCACCGCCCTCGGGGCGACCCTCATCGTGGTGCATCCCCGCCGCACCGGGCTCCACGACGTCGCCACCCACACCTTCTCCTACCGGCCCGGTACCGGCCCCGACGTGCTCAAGCGTTTGACGAAGGGGCGGGCCACCAAGGACTTCGCCCCTGCCCGCCGCGCCCTCAAGGAGGGCCCGGTGGTGGCGATCGTGGGACGCACCGGACTGGCCGAGGATCCCCGCCTCGCCGAGGCCGTCGCCGCCTACGCCCGCGACCTGCCCGGCGCCACCATCATGCCGCTCGCCCGCCGTGGCAACGTGTTCGGCGCCCTCGACATGGGTCTCGCCCCTACCTTGCTCCCGGGCCGGGTCTCGGCGGTCGGGGAGGAGGGGCGCCGCAGCCTCGAGCAGCACTGGGGACCGCTCCCCGATGAGATGGGCCGCGACGCCACCGGGATCCTCGAAGGGCTGCGGGACGGGGAGCTGCGGGCCCTCGTCATGCTCGGCACCGACCCGGTCCGCGACCATCCCGACCCGGGGCTCGCCCGGGCCGCCCTCGAGAACGCCGAGTTCGTGGTGGCGTTCGACCTGTTCCTCAGCGACTCGGCCGCCCTCGCCGACGTGGTGCTGCCGGTCGAAGGGTTCGGGGAGGTCGAAGGCACCGTCACCAACCTGGAAGGCCGGGTCCAGAAGGTGAACCGGCTGCTCCCCGGTCCCGGCCAGGCCAGGGTGGTGTGGTCGGCGCTCGACGACCTCTCGGTTCGGATGGGCGGGATGCTCGGTGCCAGCTCCGCCGAGGCGCTGCTGAAGGAGATCCGGGCGGTCGCCCCGGCGTACGCCGGCGTCACCTGGGACCTGCTCGACTGGGGTGACGGGCGGGAGGGCGTGGTGCTCCCCACCGCTTCTGGTCACCAGCCGCTGGTGTACATCCCGGTCGATCCCGGCCTCCCTTCCGTCGCCGACGGCTGGGGCCTCCACCTCGCCCGGGTGCTCTACGACGACGGGGTGCTCACCCGCATGAGCCCGTCGCTGGCCGCCCTCGCCCCGGACGGCCGTGCCTACCTGCACCCGGCCGACGCCACCGCGGCGTCGCTCCACCCCGGGTCGACGGTCACCGTGTCCGGGGAGCTGGGCAGCGTCGACCTGCCGCTCGGGCTCGACGCCGGGTTGGTGCCCGGGACCGTGTACGTGCCCGCCAACCTGGCGGTCACCGCCGGGTTGGGGGCGGCCCCGGTGGTCACCGTGGCCCCGGCAGGGGGTGACGCCTGATGCTGACCGGGTGGGAGGTGTTCGTGGAGGCGGCGATCAAGGCGGTGGCGGTCTTCGCCATGCTGCTCACGGTCACCATCTTCCTGGTGTGGATCGAGCGCAAGATCGTCGCCGACATGCAGAACCGGATCGGCCCCTACCGGGCCGGGCCGTGGGGCATCCTGCAGACCGTCGCCGACGGCCTCAAGCTGATGCTGAAGGAATCGGTGACGCCCCGCAAAGCCCAGTTCGCCATCTACATCGCCGCTCCGGTGGCCGCCCTCATTCCGGCCCTGCTCATCTTTCTCGTGATCCCGATCGGGCAGCCCTTCCACATCGGTGACCGGCTCATCGAGCTGTCCGGTACCGACCTGAACGTCGGGGTTCTCTACATCCTGTCCCTGTCGTCGATGGCGGTGTACGCGGTGGTGTTGGCCGGCTGGTCCTCCGGCTCCAAATACCCGCTGTTGGGGGCGGTGCGGGCCAGCGCCCAGATGATCTCCTACGAGGCGGCGATGGGGCTGGCGCTGGTGCCGGTCATCCTGTTCACCGGCACCGCCTCCCTCAGCGGGATCGTCGACGCCCAGGCCGGCGACACCCTCGGTTTCCTCGGGGTGTGGAACATCGTGCTGTTGCCGTCGTTCGCCATCTTCTTCATCTCCGGCATCGCCGAGACCAACCGTGCCCCCTTCGACCTCGTCGAGGCCGAGAACGAGCTGGTGGGCGGCTACCACACCGAGTACTCCGGGTTCCGCTTCGCCATGTTCTTTCTCGCCGAGTACATCAACATGTTCAACATCTCGGCGATCACCGTGACCCTGTTCCTCGGCGGCTGGCACGGTCCCGACTTCGGAACCCCGGCTTCGATCGCGTGGGTGTTCCCAATCGTGTGGTTCCTCTTCAAGACATTCCTGCTCGTGTTCGTCTTCATCTGGGTGCGGGCCACCCTGCCCCGCATGCGATATGACCAGCTGATGAGCTTCGGATGGAAACGGCTGATCCCGGCCAGCCTGCTGTGGATCGCCTTGTCGACCCTGGCCGTCGCCTTCCGGCGCCTCGGCCTGCCATGGACGTGAGGTAGCCGATGGGTTGGTTCTCAGAGATGCTCGGCCCCTTCCAGGGATTCGCCACCACCTTCCGTCAGATGTTCAAGCCACGGGTCACCATCTCCTACCCGAGGGAGAAGCGGGTCAAGCCGCAGCGCTTCCACGGGCGCCACATCCTCAACCGCTACCCGGACGGCATGGAGAAGTGCATCGGATGCGAGCTGTGCGCCGGGGTGTGCCCGGCCCGCTGCATCTACGTGCGGGGCGCCGACAACCCACCTGAGCAACCGGTCTCGCCGGGAGAGCGCTACGGGTTCGTCTACGACATCAACATGCTGCGCTGCATCTTCTGTGGCCTGTGTGTGGAGGCATGCCCCACCGAGGCGATCACGATGACGCACCTCTTCGAGATGTCGGTCACCAACCGTGCCGACGCCATCTACACCAAGGACGATCTGCTGGTGGAGCCCGACGGCACCCCGAACCACCCGCAGCCGGACAATCCCCTCATCGACCTCGCGGAGCTGCGGCTCGGTTCGGGGTGGTTGCGGGCCACCTCCCCGTCGGGTCGGGCCGGATACGAGGGCATCACCGCCTGGACCCCTTCGGCCACCGCCGGGGAGCTGCCGCCCGAGCAGGGCCAGCGCCGCCCGGCCGGCGAGGCCGCAGCCGTCGCCGACGTCGACGACCCCGCCGGAGGGGAGGAGGCTCGATGACCGAAGTCGTCGTCTTCGCCATCTTCGCCGTCGCCGCGGTGGCCGGTGCCCTCACCCTGGTGGTGGCCCGCAACCCGGTGCATTCGGCGGTGGGCCTGCTGGTGACGATGTTCTCGATAGCGGTCTTCTACGTCCTCAATGGCGCCCACTTCGTGGCGGTGGTGCAGGTTCTCATCTACGCCGGGGCCGTGATGACGCTGTTCCTGTTCGTCATCATGCTCATCGGGGTCGACACGTCCGAGGGGCGGCAGGAGCGCATCCCGTTCCATCGGCCGCTGGTGATCGTGCTCGGCATGGGGCTCATGGTTCTGATCCTGCTGGCGGGGCGGACCGTCTGGGTGATCCGGGGCGGGCGCTCCGGCATTGCCGTCGGCACCATCGAGGAGATCTCGAACCGGCTCTTCGGCACCTGGATGCTTCCGTTCCAGTCGACGGTGCTGCTGCTCACCATCGCCGCGGTGGGCACGGTGGCGCTGGCCCGATACGTCGGCCGGCCTCGCACCGTCGAGTTCGGCGGCGACGACCGCGACGACGAGGACGAGCCGGAGGCGGAGGCCTGATGGAGGTCACAGGTGGCTGGTACATGGCGCTGGGGGCGGTGCTCTTCTCGATCGGGGCCGCCGGGATCCTGTTGCGCCGCAACGCCATCGTCATGTTCATGTCGATCGAGCTGATGCTCAACGCCGTCAACCTCAGCTTCGTCGCCGCCGGCAACGAACTGGGGGTGCTCGACGGCCAGCTGGCGGCGCTGTTCGTCATGGTCGTGGCCGCTGCCGAGGTCACGGTCGGGCTGGCGATCATCGTCACGGTGTTCCGACGGCGAGCGACCGCCAGCGTCGACGAGCTGTCCGGGATGGGGGGCTGAGGCATGACGGATCTCATCTGGCTGGTGATCGCCCTGCCACTGCTCGGTGCCGTCGGGCTGCTTTTCTTCGGCCGCCGCCTTGGCGAGCCGTGGGCGGGCTGGGTGGCGTCGGCGACGGTGATCGTGTCGTTCCTCATCGCCCTGGCGGCGGCGATCGACTTCTTCGGAGGCGGCGCCGGTGCCGAGCCGCAACGAGTGATGCTGTTCACCTGGATCCCGGGCCTCGGCATCGACGCCCAGCTGCTGTGGGACCCGCTCTCGGCGCTGATGACCCTCGTCGTCACCGGAGTCGGGGCCCTCATCCACGTCTACTCGATCGGGTACATGCACGGCGACACCCGTTTCGTGCGGTTCTTCAGCTACCTCAACCTGTTCATCATGTCGATGCTGACGCTGGTGCTGGCCGACAACTTCGCGGTGCTCTTCGTCGGCTGGGAGCTGGTAGGGCTCTGCTCCTACCTGCTCATCTCGTTCTGGTTCGAGAAGCCGTCGGCGGCCGCCGCCGGCAAGAAGGCCTTCATCGTCAACCGCATCGGCGACCTCGGCTTCCTCGTCGCGCTCATGCTGATCTTCGCCACGTTCGGCTCCCTCGCCTACGGGGACGTGTTCCCGCAGGCGTCCGCCCTGCTCGAACACGGCGGCACCACCGCCACCGTCATCACCTTGCTGCTCCTGGTCGGGGCCGCCGGCAAGTCGGCTCAGCTCCCCCTCTACGTGTGGCTCCCCGATGCCATGGAAGGCCCCACTCCGGTCTCGGCCCTGATCCACGCCGCCACCATGGTCACCGCCGGTGTCTACATGGTGGCCCGCACCGGGGCGCTCTTCGAGCTGGCCCCGTTCTCGGCCGGGGTGGTCGCCACCGTCGGCACCGTCACCGCCCTCTTCGCCGCCATCGTCGCCATCGGCCAGCGGGACATCAAACGCATCCTCGCCTACTCGACGATCAGCCAGCTCGGCTACATGTTCCTCGGGGTCGGGGTCGCCGCCTACGTCGCCGGGACCTTCCATCTCATGACCCATGCCTTCTTCAAGGCGCTGCTGTTTCTCGGCGCCGGGTCGGTGATCCATGCCATGGCGGAGGAACACTCCGTGTGGAAGATGGGTGGCCTTCGCAAGGCGCTGCCGATCACCTACGGCACCATGGCGGTCGCCTGGCTCGCCATCAGCGGCATCCCGCCCTTCTCCGGGTTCTGGTCGAAAGACGAGATCCTCGCCGTCACCTTCGCCAAGGGCGGTTGGTTCGTGGCGCTGTGGGTGGTCGGGGTCCTCACCGCCGGCCTCACCGCCTTCTACATGAGCCGCCTCATCTTCCTCACCTTCTGGGGCGAACCCCGCTGGGACGAAGGGGTCGAACCGCACGAGTCGACCTCGGTGATGACGAGGCCGCTGCTCGCCCTGGCGACGCTGGCCGCCGTCGGCGGTTTGGTGAACATGCCGTGGATTCCCGCCCTCGAGCACTTCCTGGAACCCTCCTTCGCCGGGCTCGAGCAGGGCCACCTGCCGTCCGGGGCGACCTCCTGGCTGCTGGGGGCGATCTCGGTCGCGGTGGCCGGGCTCGGGATCCTCTACGGCTACCGCCGCTACATCGCGGCCACTTTGCCCGACGAGACCGGAGCGGGATGGGACCTGGTGGAGCAAGGGTTCGGGATCGACGACCTCTACGGCGCCACTGTGGTGCTGCCCGGGAAACGGGCCGCCGAGGCGATGGCGTTCCAGGCCGACGCCAAGGTCGTCGACGGTGCCGTCAACGGGGTCGGGGTCGCCGTCAAGGAGATCGCCGCCCGCCTCAAGCCGATCCAGTCGGGTCTGGTTCGTAGCTACGGGGCGGCGATCCTGCTCGGCGCGGTCGCGGTGCTGCTGGTGTTGGTGTTGCGAGGGGGCGGGCTGTGAGCGAATTCCCCACCATCGCCCTCCTCGTCGTGCTCCCCCTCGTCGGCGCCCTCGTGGTGGGGCTGGTTCCCAAGAGCCGCCGCGAGCTGCTCTTCCCGCTGGCGGTTGCGACGAGTGTGTTGCCGCTGGCGGCCGCCGGGTACATCCTGTGGGAGTTCCAGGCAGGCGAGGCCGGCTACCAGTTCACCCAGCAGGTGCTGTGGTACCAGCCGTGGGGCATCTCGTGGAACGTCGGCATCGACGGGATCTCGCTCCTGCTCGTGGTGCTCACCGCCTTGCTGTTCCCGCTGTCGATCGCGGCTTCCCGCTCGGTCGAGAAGAATCTCAAGGCCTACCTGGTCCTGATGCTCGTGCTCGAGACCGGACTGCTCGGGGTGTTCGTCTCCCTCGACCTCATCGTGTTCTTCGTGTTCTTCGAGGCCACCCTGGTGCCGATGTACCTGCTGATCGGGATCTGGGGGAGCGGGCGCCGGGTCTATGCCGCCGTCAAGTTCGTCCTCTACACCGCCCTCGGCTCGGCCCTCATGCTGACCGGCATCGTGTGGCTCGGGGTGCACGGCGGAACCTTCGACCTCCGCCAGCTCCTCGAAATCCCGCTCAGCTCCACCCAGCAGCTCTGGCTGTTCCTCGGCTTCGGGCTCGCCTTCGCCATCAAGGTGCCGTTGTTCCCGTTCCACACCTGGCTGCCCGACGCCCACACCGAGGCGCCCACCGCCGGCTCGGTGCTGCTCGCCGGGGTGTTGCTCAAGCTCGGAACGTACGGGTTCATCCGCTTCAACCTGACGCTGTTCCCCGACGCCGCGGTGAGGCTCGCCCCGGTGCTGGTGACACTGGCGGTGATCGGCATCGTCTACGGCGCCGCGGTCGCCATCGTCCAGCCCGACCTGAAACGCCTCGTGGCCTACTCCTCGGTGAGTCACCTCGGTTTCATCGTGCTCGGCATCTTCGCCATGACGAGCCAGAGCCTGCAGGGTGGGGTGATCCAGATGGTCAACCACGGTCTCACCACCGGCGCCCTCTTCCTCCTGGTGGGCATGGTCTACGACCGCCGCCACACCCGCCAGATCGACGAGTACGGAGGGCTGGCGGCGGTGATGCCGATCTTCGCCGGCCTCTTCCTCTTCACCGCCTTCGCCTCCATCGGGCTCCCAGGGCTCAACGGCTTCATCGGCGAGTTCAACATCCTGGTCGGCAGCTACCTGCGCTTCCCGGCGGCGGCCGTGCTCGCCGCCACCGGCGTGATCCTCGCCGCCGTCTACTTGCTGTGGGCCTACGAGCGTGTCTTCACCGGACCGATCCTGAGGCCCGAGAACAAGAAGCTGGTCGACCTCGACTTCCGGGAGAAGGCGATCCTGCTCCCCCTCGTCGTGCTCATCGTGTTCCTCGGGGTCTATCCCAAACCGGCCCTCGACCGCATCGAGCCGTCGGTGGGGGCGGTCCTGGAACGGATCGAGTCGGCTACCGGCTACGACGTGCCGCAGTTCGGCCTCCCCGCCGACCTCCTGCAGCACGTGACGGAACCGGCCGGGGGAGAGGAGTAGCCGTGGAGAACATCGCCTTCCTCCCCATCGGCCCCGAAGTGGTGCTGCTGGCGGGCGCGGTGCTGGTGCTGATGGCCGGGGTGGCCCTCAAACTCGGCTCCCGCGACTGGGCGATCGTGGCCGGGATCTCGCTGGTGACGTCGCTCCTGCTCTCGTGGGTGCAGTGGCTGCGGGTCGACGACCTGGGCCGCCAGCTCACGTTCTCGGCCCGGGGTGTGTCGACGCCGAACACCCCGATGGTGGTCATGGACGCCTTCTCGGCGTTCGGGGGCATGGTGCTGTTCGGGGTGGCGATCCTGGCGGTGGCGGCGGCGTGGCGCCTCGTCGTCGAGCTGGGCGCCCGCGGGCCGGAGTTCGTCGCCCTGCTGCTCCTGGCCACCGCCGGGCTCCACATCATGATGATCTCCGCCAACCTCATCCTGCTGTTCATCGGGTTGGAGACGGCTTCGATCGCCCTCTACGTCGTGGCCGGGTTCACCCTCACCGAGCCGAACTCCGACGAATCGGCGATGAAGTACTTCCTGCTCGGGTCGTTCGCCTCGGCGATCTTCCTGTACGGCATCGCCCTCGTCTTCGCCGCCACCGGGTCGCTCTCGATCTACGGAGGCGGCGGCATCCTGGCGTTCTTCCGGGACTACCCGGTGGCGCTGCTCGACGCCGGCGTGCTCCTCGCCGGGATCGCGTTGATGATCGTCGGCCTCGGATTCAAGATCTCGGCCGCCCCCTTCCACCAGTGGGCTCCCGACGTGTACCAGGGGGCCGCCTCCGGGGCGGTGCCGCTGATGACGGCCGGGGTGAAGGTGGCCGGGATCGCCACCATCGCCCGGGTGTTGGTGGGGGCGTTCGGGTCCCGCATCGACGACTGGGCCCCGGTGATCGCGGTCATCGCCGCCCTCTCGGTGGTGGCAGGGACCCTGGGGGCGATCGCGCAGCGGGACGTGAAACGCATGCTGGCCTACTCGGGGGTCGCCCACGCCGGATTCATGCTGACCGGGCTGGTGGCCGGCGCCGATGGGATCCCGGCGGTGTGGTTCTACCTCGCCACCTACGCCATTCAGCTCGTCGGCGCCTTCACCGTGGTCACCGTGGTCAGCGGGAGCAGCAGCGGGCGCTCGCCCTTCGACGACTACGAGGGTTTGGCGCAACGCTCACCGGTGCTGGCGGGGGCGATGGCGACCTTCATGCTTGGCATGGGCGGCATCCCCGTGTTCACCGGTTTCGTCGGCAAGATCGGCGTCTTCGAGGCGGCGATCGGCGCCGGCTACCTGTGGCTCGTCATCGTCGGGTTGGTGGCGTCGGTCGCCGGGCTCTTCTTCTACCTGCGAATCATCGTGCTCATGTACTTCGAGGAGAAGGAGGCGCCGGCTCCGGTCACGACCCGCGGCGCCGGCGCCGCCCTGGTGGTGGCGGCTGCCGTCACGTTCCTGGTCGGGGTGGTGCCATGGCCGTTGCTCAACCTCGTCCGGCACGCCCTGCTCTGACCACCCGCAAACTCCGGCGCCCCCCTAGGGTGAGGTGTCGATGACACCGCACCCTGCCGGTCCCGGTCGCACTCTCGGCGCGCTCGCTCTGCTCGGCGTCACCCTGGCGGCGCTGGCGGTGCCGTGGCGGGCGGTGGTCGCCGACGTCATCACCACCGGGGCCTACATCGTCACCGCCGACGACGTCGAGACCGAGGACGTCTACGTCGCCGCCGCCAGCGGCTCGGTGGAGGGGGTCATCGACGGGGACCTCGCCATGGTCACCGGCGGTGATCTCGCCATCAGCGGCCGAGTCACCGGGAACGTGCTCGTCCTCGCCACCGGCACCGTGACGGTGTCGGGCACGGTGGAGGGATCGTTGCGGGGCGCCGCCCGCGAGGTCGTGATCGAGGGAACGGTGCAGCGGGACGTGGCTGTCGCTGCGATCTCGACTCGGATCTCGGGCACCGTCGGGCGCGACGCCCTCGCCTTCGCGGGCTCGTTCGGCCTGGACGGCAACGTCGGGCGTGACATCAAGGGCCGCTTCGTCAGCGGCACCATCGACGGGGAGGTGGGCCACGACGTCGACGTGGCGATCGGCGACCTCGAGTTGGGACGGTCGGCCGCCGTCGCCGGTGACGTTCGCTACCGCTCGGGAAACGCCGCCGCGGTGGCGGCGACGGCGCAGGTGGGAGGCCAGTTCGCCCGCCTCCCCACCCGAGGGTCGTTCTTCGTCGAACTGATCCTGACGGTGGCGACGATCCTCAGCTTCTTCGCATTCCTCCTTGGCGGCATCGTGCTGTCGTGGGTGTTCCGCTCCACCGCGCCGCGGGCGGCAGGAGCCGTGCTGCAGCACCCGTGGCGGTCGCTGCTGGTGGGAGCGGCCGCGGTGGTGCTGGTGCCCGCCGCAGTCGGGGTCTTCGCCTTCAGCCTGGTGGGGATCCCGCTGGCGGTGGCGCTGCTGCTGCTGATCGTGCTCGGGTTGCTGTTCGGACCGGTGCCGGCGGTGACCGCGTTGGGGAACCGGATCTTGCGGGGCCGCGGCGGCCTCTACGGCGCCTTCCTGGTGGGTGGCGTGGTGTGGCGGATCGGCATCTGGCTGCTTCCCCTCGTCGGGCTCGGGCTCTACCTGGGCGGCCTGGCGCTCGGCGTGGGCGGCTGGCTCATCGGCGCCTGGGAGCAGCGGCGAGCCCGTGCCGACCGTCGCCTCTCCGCCGACGGCGACGTGGGCGAGGGTCCGGAGGTGTCGGACGGATGGCAACCGCCGATGGCGCCCGTGGCGCCGGTCGTCACGGAGCCCCGGTCGGAGACCGGCGACGGGGAGGATCTCGACGGCGGAGCTCCGGGGCGCTGAACCGGGAGGTCAGGCCTCCGGTGTGCGGTCGGCGAACACGATCCGGGTGTCGGCGAACGCCCCGGCGCTGGTGCTGAAGTCCCCGGCCGGTCCCGCCTCGGGCAGGGGGGCGTCGCCCCGTTCCGTCCGGGCCGCCTCCAGGCGCTCGATGCGACGGTTGCGCCGTGTCAGCGCGGCTTCGAGCCGGGCGACCCGCCCGGTGGCTTCCTCCAGCTCGGCTCGCAGCTCGGTCGTCGCCTCGGTCTCCTCGGGAGGGGGACGCTGGAAGCGGACCGCGGCACTGCGTTCCGCCTCGGCCGTGTCCTGACGCGCCTGCTCCGCCTCCTTTTTGGCGGCGGCGACCGCCGCCTCGAGGGCGCCTCGCTCCTCTTCGAGTTCCCGGATGGCGTCGAGGGCGGTGGCGAGCTGGTGTTCGAGGTCGGGGTCGGTGATCACGGCGCGTCTGCGACCCGACCGGCCGACCAGGAAGCCGAAGAGGGTGGCCGCGATCATGAAGACCACGACTTCGAGGATCGCGTACAGCGTGCCGTTCATGAAGGGCCTCCTTGCGGGGCGAAGGTGAACTCGATGCGCCGGTTCTGGAGCCGGCCGACGGAGGTGTCGTTGTCTCCGATCGGGCGGGTGTCGCCGTAGCCGATGGTGACGAGTCGGTCGGTCGGGATGCCCGATCCGAGCAAGAAATCAGCCGCGGCGGCGGCTCGTTCCTCGCTGAGGCTCTGGTTGGCGGCCGGCGGGCCGACGTTGTCGGTGTGGCCGAGCACGGTGGCCCCCAGGGCCGGGTGCTCGTTCAGCAACCTCACCACCGCCGGAAGCAGCTGGATGATCTCGGGGGAGAGCTGTGCCTGAGCGGAGGTGAAGAGGCCGCCACGGATCTCGCCGCTCAGGTCGTTGCCGGTCACGGCGAAGTGCCAGTTCGGGTAGGGCTGGAACAGCACGAAGACCGCCGGCAGCCGGAAGAGGGCGAAGGTGGTGTCGACGGCGGGTTCGATGGTGAGGCCATCGACCACCCCGTCCTCCCCGTAGGCGTCGACGAAGAGACCGAGCAGGAAGTCGGCGACGTCCCGTGTCGCCACCGTGCCGGCGACGTGGAGGATGCCGTCCTCGCCCTTCGTTCCCTCCAGGGTGGGTGGGGCGAGCCCGGTGACCGTGACGTCGCCGCTGAGGCTCAGGGCGGACCCGAGGGCGGCTTCGACCTCGGAGCGCAGTTCCCTGCCTGTGGCCTCGTCGGGAGCGAAGCCGCTCAGGATCGCCTCGGAGCCGCTGATGCGCAGTTCGGCGGTGCCGATCATCGGGAGGGCGGCGATCGCCTCGGCCGCCTCGCCCACCCAAGGCACAGGGTCGAGGGAGGGGTCGATGACGAGATCGTTGTCGAGCAGCGGGGCGTAGAGACGGTCGGCGGCGGCAGCGAGACGGGCGGCCGACTGGGGGTCGGGAAGCGACCCCTGGATCGTGACCCGTCCCATCTCGATCCGGGTGATCAGGTAGGCGACCCCGTCGTCCACGGTCCCATCGACCGGGGGCAGGGTGGCGGTCGGTGCCGTCGACGGTGTGGTCGAGATGGCGATGGAGGGATCGCTCTCCGCGCCGGCGGCATCCGGGTCGATCCAGCGCACCCGGCGAACGCCTGGGAGCGAGCCGACGACGGCCTCCGCCTCGGGGCGGATCGATTCCGGTCCGCTCAGCACCGCGTCGCGACCTTCGAAGCTGACGCCCGCGACCGGGATGCCGGCGGCGGCGAGTTCTTCGACGGCAGTGGCTTCGAGATCGGACTGCTCGCCGCCGACGCCCCACAGGACCGCGGCCGCGACCAGCGCCGTCCATGCAACCGTGAGGAGCAGGATGCGACTGGCTCGTCCTCTCTCATGCATCGTCGGCCCATCCTTGGAATCGGCGCGCGCGCGACGTCTTTGGGTCTACGGCGGGTGAACGGGCCCGGTGAAGCCCTTTCAGGCAGGAGGCGAGGGGAGGATGTCTTCGGCTCGGCCCGCCACTACTCGGGGAGGTCGATCACCAGGTCGGGATCGTCGACGTCGGCCAGCGCGAAACGCATCGTCATCTCGCCGGGTCCGTTCATCTCGATCTCAGCCGGAATGCCCATCTCGGCGAGCGCCGCCTCGTCGATGGCGACCGCCATGTCGAGCGCCACGATGTAGCCGTCGTCGGAGATCCAGGCGGTGAAGGTGTCGAACGAGACACCCTCCAGCTCGGGCACCATCCCCAGGCCGCTGAACCCCTCGACTGCATCGCGCAGATCGATGCGGCGCGCCGGGATGCCGTTGACGTCTTCCACCTCCGACGGCAGGTCCTGCAGCCCTCCGGGCAAGGCGAACTGCTCCCAGAACGTCGGGGCTGCCGGGCACACCTCGACGACCGACGCCGTGTCGGGGTCGTCGAGAGACGAAGCCTCGAAGCCGAAGCCGGTGTCGACCCAGACCCGGGACGGCGTGGCGATGACGTGTTGCTCGATCCCGAGACCGAACATGTTGGTGGTCATGGTGCAAGAGAAGGCCTCGGACGTCCACACCCCTTCGCTACTCATGTCGATCGCCAGGTCCCCGAGGTCGAAGGACAGGTCCATCGTGGCCGTGAAGCTGTCGAGCTCCGCCGGCGGTGTCGCCGGGGTGACCGTGTAGAGCGGCTCGTCGCCGACGGTGGTCGTGGAATCATCCGCCACGGTCGTGGTCGTCGAGGTGGTGGTGGTCGCGGCGGTGGTGGTGGTCGTGGTGGTCGTCGTTGTGGGCTCCGGGGCCGCCGCCTCATTGCTGTCGCCCCCGCCGTTGCAGGCGGCCAGCAGTGACACGGCGGCGAGGGCGATGAGCAACCGTCGCATGGTCAGCGTCCCCTCTTCACTCGGATCCGGCCCCATCGGCCGGCCCCGACGCCACCATGAGCGGGATCAACCGCTCGGCGTCGGTGAGACCGCCGTGGGCGCCGGTCATCCGGTCGTCGCTGTGGCGGTGCAGCAGCAGGATATCGTCGTCGGCGATGAGCACCCCGTCGGGAGCCCGTTCCCCGAAGGCAGGATGGTGCGGCCCCGGACCCCACCAGGTACGCATCTCCTCCAGCGGGACCCAGGTGGCGGGCAGCCCGGCAGCCAGCGACGCCCCCTCGCCCTTGACGAACATGGCGCGCCCGTCTCCGAAGAACTCACGGTCGGTGTGGTCGGCCTTGGCGATGCGGATCTGGCGGGCCTTCGGGAAGTCGACGTGGCCGTGGTCGGCGGTGCCGACCGCCACCGTCCCGGCCGGCAGCCGCAGGCAGAGCCGCTCCCAGGCGGTGGCGACGGTGCGGACCGCCACCGCGTACTCGTCGGCGCCCTGCCCGTAGACGTGAGCGGCGAAATCCACCTGGGGCAGGTAGGCGAGGATCAGCCGACCGGGGGTCGCCGCCAGCTGGGCGGCGGCATCCACCCACTCCCCGACGGTGGAGATCCCCTCGAACCGGGCTCCCCGGTAGAGGACCTCGCTCAGGTTGCTGCCCTCGAAGTTGGCGGGCTGGATGACGATCGGCTCGATACCGTGCCCGGCGAGCCGCTCCCACAGGTTGGGGGAGGGGAGGAAGGCCCGTGGCGTGAAGTCGATGGCGTCGCCCCACAGCGTCTTCCAGTGGATGGTGTTCACCACCTTGCCGACCGACGGGAGCCACATCTGGTAGCCGAGCAGGCCGTGACGCGAGGGGGGGAGGCCGGTCGCCACCGACGCCAGGCTGACGGTGGTGGTGGTGGGGAACGGGGCGTCGAGCCGGCCCACCAAGGCGTCGCGCACCGGGGCGGCCGCCGGGTGGTGAAGCTGGTGGAGGCCGAGCCCGTCGCACAGCACCAGCACGTAGCTGGCCGCCTCCGGGATGAGGCTCGCCAGTTCGGGACGCAGCGGCGCCGCCTCCGCGGTCCCGATGAGGCGCAGCTCCAGCTCGGCGACGAGGTTGACGAGGGAGCCGCCGGCATAGTCGGGCACGGTGATCGAGGGCATGTGGGGGCCGACGGTAGCAACCCCCGCTTCGGCGCAGCGTGACCACCGCGACGAACCCGCTGAACGGTGCGCAGGCACCGCCGTGCTCGCAGAAGGGGCCGGCGCGGCGACCGCCGCCACCACCGTCCACGGCCCTTCCCGGCCCGGTCGGGCCGGTCGGGCCCGGGGGTCCCGGGCCCCTATACTCGCTGCGGCGCGCCGCCCGGCAGGCCGGCACGGCGCAGCGCGGAGAGCCGTTGGGAAGGGGAGGTAACGGGTGCTGGATCGCTACTTCGGGGACTACGTCACCGTCGGCGTGTTCCTGGCGGTGGGTGCCCTCATCGTCGGTGGCGCCGTGCTCGCCTCCGCCCTGATCCGACCCAGCAGACCCAACCGCTTCAAGTCCGAGGTGTACGAGTGCGGCATCGCCCCGGTGGGGAGCGGCTGGAGCCAGAGCCACATTCGCTACTACATCTTCGCCCTGCTCTTCCTCATCTTCGACGTCGAGGCGGTGTTCATCTTCCCGTGGGCGGTCAAGGTCGAAGCCTTCAGCGGCGCCGGGATGGGCGGCTTCGTGCTCGTCGAGATGCTGATCTTCATCGCCGTCCTGGTGCTCGGCCTCGTCTACGCGGTCCGCAAGGGAGTGCTCCGGTGGGAGTGATCGAGAAGTTCGGCGCCCCCAAACCCCTCTCCTGGTTGCTCAACTGGTCGCGCAAGTACTCGCTGTGGTTCTTCAACTTCGGGCTCGCCTGCTGCGCCATCGAGGTGATGGCGGCTGCCGGTCCCCGGTACGACTTCATGCGCTTCGGCGTCATCCCGCTTCCGGCGTCACCCCGCCAGGCCGACCTGATGGTGGTGGCCGGCACCCTCACCGACAAGATGGCGCCCGCCGTCAAGCGTCTCTACGACCAGATGCCCGACCCCAAGTACGTCATCTCGATGGGGTCGTGCGCCAACTGCGGCGGGCCGTACTGGGATTCGTACTCGGTGACCAAGGGTGTCGATCAAGTGATCCCGGTCGACGTGTATGTGCCCGGCTGCCCGCCGCGGCCCGAGGCGCTGATGGAGGGGATCCTGCTGCTGCAAGAGCAGATCACCCACGAGGACGTGCGGCGGAAGTGGAGCGAGCGTGACCCCCAGCCCGTCTGAGACCTCCACCGAGCCGTCCGTGCTCGCCGCCCGCCTCGCCGATCTCGTCGGTGCCACCGATTCGAGCGCCGAGTACGGCACGGTGCGGATCCACGTCGCTCGGGAGCGCTGGGTCGAGGCGATCCGTGCCGCCCGCGACGACGGCGGCCTCGTCTTCTTCTCCTGGCTCTCGGCCGTCGACTGGGCCCGCGAGGTGGCGGTTGGCGACCCGCCGGCGGAGCTCGACACCCTCGAGGAGCGTTACGACGTGCTGTGCCGGCTCTCGTCGGTGGAATCGGCCGACGGTGCCGTGTTCGTCGCATCGCTCCCCAAGGACGACCCGCGGATCGACTCCCTGGTCCCGGTCTTCGGAGGCGCCGCCTGGCACGAGCGGGAGGCCGCCGAGATGTACGGCATCGACTTCACCGGGCATCCCCATCTCGTCAAGCTCTACCTGCCGGAAGGCTTCGAGGGCCACCCGCTTCGCAAGTCGTTCGCCTTGCTCTCGCGTGAGGTCAAGCCGTGGCCTGGCACCGTCGACGTCGAAGCGATGCCGTCCACCGAGAACCGGGAAGCCGGCGAGGGAGGGGGAGAGGCGTGACGACCCTCGACTCCGGCGGCCTGGTCCAGATCTCCGACGCCGCCGTCTCGGTGGAGCTGGTGGGCGAGGACATGATGCTCAACATCGGTCCCCAGCATCCCTCCACCCACGGGGTGCTGCGCCTCGTCGCCCAGGTCGACGGGGAGCGGATCACCCGCCTCGAGCCGGTCATCGGCTACATGCACCGCGGCAAGGAGAAGCTGGCCGAGGTGCGCACCTATCCCCAGATCACCACCCTCATCAACCGCATCGACTGGATCTCGGGGTTCGCCAACGAAGTCCCGTTCGTGGTGGCGGTGGAGCGGCTCATGGGCATCGAGGTCCCGGAGCGGGCCCAGTACATCCGGCTCATCCTCACCGAGCTGACCCGCATCTCCAACCATCTGGTGTTCGCCTCCTCGTACCCGCTCGAGCTCGGCGCCGCCACCCCCCTCATGTACGCCTTCCGGGAACGGGAACGGGTACTCGACCTCATCGAGAGCGTCACCGGGGGACGGTTCCATCCCAACTTCAACCGGGTCGGCGGGGTCAAGCCCGCCGCCGGCGGCGGAACGACCCAGAAGACGGTGGTGCTCGACCTCCCCGAGGGGTTCTTCGAGGCGGTTCGCCGCACCCTCGATCGTGTGCTCGCCGTGTGCGACGAGATCGACAACCTCGTCGTCGGCAACGAGCTGATCCAGGCCCGTACCATCGGCGTCGGCGTCATCCCGCCCGAGAAGATCCTCGAATACGGGGTCTCCGGGCCCAACATGCGGGCGTCCGGCATCGGCTTCGACCTCCGCAAGCACGAGCACCTGCTGCCCTACGACGACTTCGAGTTCGACGTCGTGGTGCGCTCCAACGGCGACTGCTTCGACCGGTACGTCGTCCGCATCGAGGAGATACGCCAGTCGGTCTCCATCGTGCGGCAGGCGATCGACAAGATCCCCTCCGGCCCGCTGCGGGCCAAGGTCCCCCGGGTGCTCAAGGTCCCGCCCGGTGAGATCTACGTGCGGGCCGAGAACCCGAAGGGGGAGATGGGGTATTACGTGGTGTCCCAGGGCGGTCGGGTCCCCTACCGGGTCAAGATCCGCTCCGCCTCTTTCTCCAACATCTCGGTGCTGCCGTGGGTGGCCCAGAACCAGCTCATCCCGGACCTGGTGGCGACGATGGGGAGCTTCGACTTCGTACTGGGAGACGTCGACCGATGAGCTTCAGCGTCGAGCTGCTGGTCAAGGTGGTCGTGGTGCTCGGCATCGCCCTCCCCCTCGCCCTGGTCGTCATCTTCGGCGAACTCAAGGTGTCGGCCCACATGCAGAGCCGCATCGGGCCCTACTTCGCCGGGGGCCGCTGGGGATGGGCCCAGCCACTCGCCGATGCCGTCAAGTTCATGCAGAAAGAGGACCTCGTCCCGTCGGCCGCCGACGCCCAGGTATACAAGCTCGCCCCGTACGTGGTGCTCATGGGCACCATCGGCACCTTCGTCATCATCCCCATCGGGCCCGATCTGGTCTCCCGCAACCTCGACCTCGGGCTCTTCTACCTGCTCGCCGTCTCCTCCCTCTCCACCCTCGGCGTGCTCATGGCCGGATGGTCCTCCGGCAACAAGTACTCGCTCATCGGGGGGCTGCGGGCCGGGGCTCAGCTCATCGCCTACGAGCTGCCGCTGGTGCTCGCCGCGGTGGCGGTGGCGGTCCAGGCCGGGACCCTGTCCCTCAACGGCATCGTCACCGCCCAGGCTCAGCCCTGGTTCCACATCGGGGACTTCTCGGTGACGGTGCCCTACGTCGTGTCGGGCCAGATCGTCGGGTTCCTCATCTTCCTCACCGCCAGCGTCGCCGAGCTGAGCCGGATCCCCTTCGACATGCCCATCGCCGAATCCGAGCTGACGATGGGCTACCTCACCGAGTACTCCGGCATCCGCTTCACGATGTTCTTCCTCGGCGAGTACGCCGGTATGGTCTCGCTGTCGGCCATCGCCGCCACCCTGTACCTCGGCGGCTACTGGCTCCCGGGCCTCGGCAACGACGCCCTCGACTGGGTCGGGCCGCTGGTGGTGATCGGGAAGGTCCTGCTGCTCAGCTTCGTGTTCATCTGGTTCCGCTGGACCTTCCCCCGCCTCCGGGAGGACCAGCTGCAGTCCCTCGCCTGGAAGTGGCTCATCCCGGCGGCCCTTGTCAACATCATGGCAACCGCGTTCTTCAAGGTGGTGTTCTGATGGCCTCGTTCCCCCTCGGCGGGCTGTTCAAGGGCATGAAGGTGACGCTCAAGGCCCTCTTCACCAAGCCCGTCACCGTCAACTACCCGCTCGAGAAGGAGACCCTGGTGCCGCGGGCCCGCGGCGTCATCGCCCTCGACATCGAGAACTGCACCGTCTGCATGCTGTGCGCCCGTGAGTGCCCCGACTGGTGCATCTACATCGAGGGCCACAAGGAGGAGGTGGCGCCCTCGAAACCGGGCGGCCGGGCCCGCTCCCGGGCCAAGCTCGACCGCTTCGACATCGACTACGCCCTCTGCATGTACTGCGGCATCTGCGTCGAGGTGTGCCCCTTCGACGCCCTCTACTGGAGTCCCGAGCACGAGTACAGCGAGTACCGGATCTCCGACATGCTGCACGACAAGGAGCGTCTCACCGAATGGCTGGAGACGGTCCCCGAGCCCCCGGCGCTGGAGGCGTGATGCCGCTCGTTGCCGTCACCGCCGCCGACTGGTTCGGGGAGGTCGAGAACTGGGTGTTCCTCGTCATCGCCCTCGTGATGCTTGCCGGGTCCTTTCGGGTCGTGACCAGCCCCAATGTCGTCCACGCGGTGCTCGCCCTGGTAGCCGCCCTCGCCGGCTCGGCGGCCCTCTTCCTCCTGCTCGGGGCCGAGTTCGTCGCCTGGACCGTGGTGCTGGTCTCCATCGGCGCCGTCGTCGTGCTGTTCCTGTTCGGGATCATGATCACCCGCGCTCCGCTCGGGCAGGAGACGGCCCTCAGCCACCCGCGGCGGGTCCGGGCGGGCGCCGCCCTCGTCTCCGGCGCCCTCTTCGTGCTCATCGGAGGCGCCATGCTGGATGCCTTCTCCGACCGCCTCATCGACGAGCCGGCCGCCGCCACCCGCACCGCCGACATCGGGCAGGCGTTGTTCGAGCGGTTCGTGATCCCCTTCGAGGTGGTGTCGCTGGTGCTGCTCGCCGCCCTCATCGGCGGGATCGTGCTGGCGAGGAGGGACCCGGAGGCGGACGTCACCGGGGAGGTGCCGCGATGACTGCGGTGTCCCGTCCCCTCGCCATCCGGCCCGGCGGAGGTGCCCGATGCTGATCAACCAGTTCCTCATCCTCGGCGCTGCCATGTTCGCCCTCGGCGTCTACGGGGTGCTGAGCCGGCGCAACGCGGTGCTGGTGCTGCTCTCGGTCGAGCTGATGCTGTCGGCGGTCAACGTCAACTTCGTCGCCTTCGACATCGCCCTCGGCGACACCCTCGCCGGAGGTCAGATCTTCGCCCTGTTCGTCATCGCCATCGCCGCCGCGGAGGTGGGTATCGGGCTCGCCATCGTGCTGCTCATCTACCGCAACCGCCACTCCGCCAACGTCGACGAACTCGACCTGATGAAGCTGTGAACCGATGAACCCCCTCCCCGTCGCCGCCTTCCTCCTCACCGCCGCCGAATCGGGTGTGGGGCGCGCCGCCGAGGGCTACAGCGACGGCGGGATCCTGGCGGCCGGCGCCTGGTTGATCCCCCTCGTGCCGATGGTGCTGGCGTTCGCCATCGCCCTCTTCGGGAAACGCTCCCCGCTCAAAGGGTGGGGGATGGCGGTGTTCTCCATGGGGTTCGTGGCCGTCTACGCCACTGCGCTGTTCGTCGCCAACCTCGGCGACGGCATCCTCCACGTCGGCTCCGTCCAGGTCGCCGACGTCGGCACCACCCGCTTCGGGCAGCTCACCGTCGAGTGGGGATGGATGGTCGACGGCCTCTCCATCATGATGTACCTCGTCGTCGGCGTCGTCGGCCTCCTCGTGTTCATCTACTCCAAGGGGTACATGGAGGGCGACATCCGCTACACGTGGTTCTTCTCCACCTTCACCCTCTTCGGCGGCGGCATGCTGGTGCTGGTCTCGGCCCCCAACCTCATCCAGCTCATCGTCGGCTGGGAGATCGTCGGGGTCGCCTCCTACCTGCTGATCGGGCACTACTGGGAGCAGCACGAGAACTCGTCGGCGGGGATCAAGGCCTTCCTCACCAACAAGATCGCCGACGTCGGCCTCTTCATCGGAGCGATCATCGTCACCGTGTCGGTGGGTTCCTTCCGCTTCACCGACATCATGGACGCGGTGGCGTCCGGTACCGGGAGCCGCCTCGCCACGCTCGGGTTCTGGGCCGGGCTCGCCCTCTTCATCGGGGCGATGGGGAAGAGCGCCCAGTTCCCCCTCCACGTCTGGCTCCCCGACGCCATGGCAGGCCCGACGCCCGTTTCGGCCCTGATGCACGCCGCCACCATGGTCACCGCCGGCGTCTACCTGCTGGGCCGGATGTTCCCCTTCTACATCGCCGAGGGCTTCGGGGACGAGGTGCGGGGCGTCATCATCGTCGTCGGCGCCCTCACCCTGTTCCTCACCGGGCTGGTGGCACTGGTGCAGGACGACATCAAGAAGGTGCTCGCCTACTCGACGCTCTCCCAGCTCGGCTACATGACGGTGGCGATGGGGGCCGGGGCCTACACCGCCG
>CAYUDA010000004.1:0-24882 GCA_964443425.1 uncultured Acidimicrobiaceae bacterium | reverse complement strand
TGCTGGCAACGCTCCGTTGCCGTGGGTGACGAATGAGTCGCCCGACCCGTAGACATACGGTACCTCCACCGCCTAGTTTGAGTGAAACTACACAGAGTGGTTTGAAAGCCCGGTGACGGGCCCGAAAGAACGCCAGCGCCATAGGGATACCATGATTACGAGAATCGTTGTGAGGATCCAGCAGATGCTGCGCCGTGAGGAGGGAGCGAGTCTCGTGGAGTACGCCCTTCTCATCAGTCTGATCGCCATGGTGGCCTACATCGCGGTGATGACCTTCGGCGAGTCGGTCTCCACCAAGTACAGCGACATCGCCCAGACGCTTCCCTGAGGTCTCGGCACTGGAAGCCCCGTTTCCCTCTCCTCCCGAAGCGACGCCTTCGCCGCTGCCTCCGGGCCAGGCTCGACGTGCTCCGAGCCGCGCCGCGGGGCGGTATCGAGGCTCGTCGCGACGCCGACCACCGACCGGCCTGGTGATTGACACGGAGACCCGCACTCTTTAGGTTGTGAAAACGATCTCGATACCGTTTACAACCCGTCTGGCGAGGCGCCTCGAGGCGCCGGGGTCTCGGCGGGGAGGATCGGCTCCAACGAGCAGGAGGACGCAGCGAGTGGTGCCTTCAACGGGAGCCCGCGCCCGGGGTCCTGCACCAGCAGTCGGGGAACCGACGCGGCGCCCACTTTCACGGGCCGGCGCGGGTCTGCCGTATCGCGCGAAACGGCCCTACATTGGGGTCCTGAAATGCGATCGGGCCGGTTGCCTCGCTGCACCCTCTCCGGGGATCCGGGGGTTGGTCGCAGCAGGATCGCCCGCCGGACGGTCCAGGCCGCCGAGGGAACGATGAAGTGAGAGGAGACGCAATGTCAGGTGAGTTCTTCACCGAGGTGAGCGAGCCGGTTCGTTTCGAGGGTGTCGACACCGACAACCCGTTCGCGTTCAAGGTCTACGACCCGGATCGTATGGTTCTCGGCAAGCGTATGGAGGACCATCTCCGCATCGCGGTCTGCTACTGGCACTCCTTCACCTGGAATGGAGCGGACGTCTTCGGACATCCCACGTTCGATCGCCCCTGGCTGGAGCGCCCGTGGGACATGGCTGCGGCCAAGCAGCGGATGGACGTCGCCTTCGAGTTCCTCGGCAAGCTGGGTGTCCCCTACTTCTGCTTCCACGATCGGGACATCGCTCCCCCCGGCGACACGTTCGCCGAGACCGTGCGCAACCTCGACGAGATGGTCGACTACGCCGAAACCAAGATGAAAGAGACCGGGACCAAGCTGTTGTGGGGCACCGCCGATCTCTTCCATCACAAGCGGTTCGCAGCCGGCGCCGCCACCAACCCCGATCCCGAGGTGTTCGCGATGGCGGCGGCGCAGATCAAGCACGCCATCGACGCCACCCACCGGCTCGGCGGCGCCAACTACGTGCTGTGGGGCGGCCGCGAAGGCTACGACACCCTGCTCAACACGGACCTCAAGCATGAGGCCGACCAGTTCGCCCGCTTCCTGACCATGGTTGCCGAGTACAAGCACCAGATCGGTTTCGACGGCCTCCTCCTCATCGAGCCCAAGCCGCAGGAACCGACCAAGCACCAGTACGACTACGACTCCGCCACGGTGCACGGGTTCCTGGAACGCTACGACCTGGCCGACGAGTATCGGGTCAACCTCGAGGCCAACCACGCCACCCTGGCCGGTCACTCCTTCCACCACGAGGTCGCCTACGCGGTGGCGAACGGCATCTTCGGCAGCGTCGACGCCAACCGGGGCGACCCCCAGAACGGTTGGGACACCGACCAGTTCCCCAACTCCGTCGACGAGCTGTCGCTGGTTCTCTTCGAGATCCTGCGTGGTGGCGGGTTCACCAGTGGCGGGTTCAACTTCGATACCAAGCTGCGCCGCCAGAGCATCCACCCCTCCGATCTGTTCCATGCCCACATCGGAGGCATCGACACCCTGGCACGGTCGCTGCTGGTGGCCGCCACCCTCGTCGAGGACGGAAAGCTGGACGCCAACCGCACCGCCCGCTACGCCGGATGGGATGAGGGGATCGGCGCCGAGATCATGGGCGGCTCGGTCGGCCTCGCCGACCTGGCGGCCCGAGTCGAGGCGGAGGACCTGGATCCGGACCCGGTATCGGGCGGCCAGGAGAGGCTCGAGAACGTCGTCAACCAGGCGGTTTGGCGTACCAGCTGAGCCTGGAGAGACCGACCTCGCCGGCTTCGTTCGTCCGGGGGCCGATGGTGTTCCGGCCTGGGGCATGGCACCGGGTGTCTCAAGCAATCGATGCCAAGCGCCGATAAGCGCTCGCATGACGGAGTTCACGGTCGGCGAGGTCCAAGCGATGGTGTCTGCCGTGTCGGTACCGATGCTGGTCGCCGACTACACGCCACTCATCGCGACGTATCGCGGTGTCGACCCGGCAGAGCTCCGGGAGCGGTTCGAGAACAGCGACGAAGTGCTCCTGGCCGCCACTGGAAAGCTCCAGGCGCTGGCGGCCAGCGACAGCTGGCTTCGCCTCTACGGCGATCCACTCAGTGAAGCTCCCCCGTCGTTCACCGACCGGCGCCTCAATCTGACGGACCATCCGGATCTGAAGGAGTCGCTCATCCAGCAGATGTGCGCCCCGTTCCTGGGTATCACCGCCGTGATCCGGGAGCACACCGTCCCCACCCTCGCCGGTCGCGATGTCGTCGTTCGTTCGCACTGGCAGGCGGCCGGCCCCGTTGCCGAGAACCGGTACTCGCGTATCGTCGTCGTCGATCTCGATGTCACCGACCTGCGCCGTGCCGAGTACGCCGCTCTCGAGGCGGCTGAGGCGCAATCCCGCCTCGTCGGCTCGGTCAGCCACGAACTCCGCAACCCCATCACCGCCCTCGCCGGTTTCGCCCGCCTCCTCGACGGCGAGTGGGATTCCCTCGACGACGAGGAGCGGCGCGGGATGGTGCGCACGATGGCAGTGCAGGTCGAGGACGTCGCAGGGATCCTCGAGGATCTCCTCACGGAGTCCTCGCTCGATCGCTCCACCCTTCGGGTCGCCCACGAACCGGTCCGTATCGGCAACGTCCTCGACAGCCTCGACCTCGGCGAGTACGAAGTGAACCTCGATCCGGCCGTCTCCGTGATCGGAGACTCGCTCCGGATCCGCCAGGTCGTCAGGAACCTGGTCAGCAACGCTCGCCGCTACGGCGGCGACAACCGATCCGTTCGCAGCGAGGTGCACGGCGACCAGCTCATACTCAAGGTCATGGACGACGGGCCCGGAATCACGCCGGAGGCGAGGGCCCGCCTCTTCGAGCCCTTCAACTCCGGCACCGCATCCGGCTCGATCGGTCTCGGGTTGGCGATTTCGCGGGACCTGGCCCGAGCCATGGGCGGGGAACTCCGCGTCGACGACGCCGCCGAGTACACGACGTTCGAGTTTCTGCTACCGCTGGCGACTGCCTCGTCAACCTCGTGAACGAGTAGCGACGAAACCGGAAACGCTGTCAACAACGTGAACGTCGGCGACGACCCGCCCGAGGTCCGGCCTGCCGCGCTGCTGTGCCGGAGCTGGAGCAGGGAGGCGATGAGCCTCCCCGATTCCATCGACCTCTCCCAGAGGACCGGGGAGGCGGTCGCGGCCGCCCGAAGGCTCAGCCGACGTCGTCTCTACGACCGGGAGCGCGCCCGCCTCGAGGCCAGGTTCACGTCGCCGGCAACGCCTCTCGATCGGCTGTTTCGCTGGTACCTCCGCCGACGTCTCCGCCACCGTTTCCTCGACCCTGAAACCGAGCTCCCGGCTGGCGTCAGCGCGATGCTGGCAGCGTCAACCTCACCTCGGCCGCGGCACCGGCGGGAGCGATCGGGACGGTAGTGCCGACGACGGGTTCGCCGCCGACGGTGAGCACGGGATGCGGCACCGCACCCCGCACCACCGTGATGGTGTACAGAGCGTCCCGGTAGCGCCGCGAGGCCCGAAACCCGTCCCAGTCCTCCGGGATGCACGGCTCGATCCGGAGACCGTCGTAGCCGGGGCGAACGCCGAGGATCCACTGGGTGGCCGCCAGATAGGTCCACGAGGCGGTGCCCGAGAGCCACGAGTTTCGCCCCAACCCCGCTTGGGGATGCTCGTCGGAGAGGATGTTCTGGGCGTAGACGTAGGGCTCGATCTCGTAGATCTCGGCGAGGTCGTTCTTGGCGGCCGGGTTGATCTGGGTGTAGTAGCGGTAGGCGCGATCCCCGTCACCGAGCAACGTCTCGGCGATCATCGCCCACGGGTTGGTGTGAAGGAAGATGCCTCCGTTCTCCTTGGCGCCCGGAGGGAAGGTCGTCACCCCTCCAAAGTGGGGGTCGTAGCCGTCGAAGCCCGGCGTGGAGACCTTGATCCCGTACGGTGTGTCGAGCAGTTCGGCCACCGCGTCCATCGCCCGGCGAGCCCGCGTCGGGGACGCGAATCCGGACAGGACCGCCCAGGACTGAGCGTTGAGAGAGATCTGGCCATAGGTGTTCTCGCACGAGCCGAGCGGGACCCCGTTCTGGTCGAAGTAGCGCACGTACCAGTCGCCGTCCCAGGCGTGCTCCTCGACCCGGGCTCGCATCTCCTCGTACGCCTCCTCGAGGGCGGCGGCCTGGAGGCCGTCGCCGAGGTGACGGTGAAGCTCGATCAGCTCCCGCAGCACCCGCCCGTAGAGGTGGGCGGTGAAGAGCGACTCGGAACCGGTGGGAAGGTTGACGGTGTCGTTCCAGTCGGCGAAGCCGAGGTGCGGAAGCCCGTGGGCGCCGACGTCGGTCCGGGTGAATGCCACTGCGCGGTGCAGGTGCTCGAGCACGGTGCCGGTGGCCGGCGGCGTACCGTCGCCGTCCTTCTCGGCGAAGGGCACCTCCCGTCCCAGGAACGCCAAGTCGCCTGTCTCCTTGAGGTAGGAGGTGACGCCGAGAACGCTCCACAGGTGGTCGTCGCTGTAGTAGTCGGGGCGATCCTCCATCTCGACCGAGTCGCCCTCCGACCCTTCCCCGGTGAGCGGATTGAACTGGTGGAAGGCGGAGCCGTCGGTCCGCTGAAAGGAGAGAAGGGTCGCGAGGAACTCGCGGGCCTCGTCGGGGATGGCCGGGATGACCGCCAACACGTCTTGGGAGGAGTCGCGGATGCCGATGCCGCGGGACCCGAGACCGAGCTGGTAGGTGGACAGGTGGCGGGACCATTGCCTGGTGATGAAGCACTGGTGCGGGTTGTGCACGTTGACGATGCTGTCGAGGGCGCGATCGGGGGTCTCGACCTGGAACGTCGCCAGGTAGTGCTCCCAGAACTCCGCCATCGACGTCAGGGCGGCGTCGATGACGGCCGGGTCGCGGTAGCGGGCGATGCCATCGGCAGCGGCGGCGAGGCTCGCCTCCTGGCCCAACTGGGTGATGAGGCGGACTGTCTCCTCCGGCTGGATCGGTCCGAGGTGGTGGAGAAGGGCGCTGATGTTGTCGCCACGCTCGGCGTCACGGCTGCTCAGCTCGTCCTCGAGCAAGGCGAGCGGCCGTTGCCAGGTGCCGTATTCGTTGGCCCCGAGGAAACGTCTGCGGTCGGTCTCGAAGCTGGAGGCGGGACGGTTCGAGGTGAGGTAGTTGATCTTCACATCCCGATACATGAACGGGTACTGAATCATCACCGTGTAGTCGCCGTCGCCGCGGCCCCGGGACTGCATCGTCTGCGGCACCCAGTCGGCGTTGGTGAACTGCTTGAGGGCGTTGGGGTGGCTGTACTCGACGACGGGGATCGCGTCGACCTCGACGACCGACTCCCGCAGGTTGGTGACGCGGATGTCGCGCACCTCACGGCAGTCATCCGCCGGTACGAAGATGGTGACGTCGGTACGGATGCCGTAGGCCTCGGTGACGATGCGGGAGTAGCCGAGCCCAACCCGGCATTCAAAACGGTCCGGCAGGTCGAGGGTCGGGACGAAGAACGGCGAGGAGATCCGGAAGCGGGAGCCGTCGCCCGGATCCTCGTGGATCCGGAGGTAGAGGGTCGTGCCCCTGAAGTCCGAGGCGGGCAGTTGCGGGATGTACTTCGTGATGCGGTTGTAGGCGGGATCGCCTTTGCACAGCAAGGCACCGCCGGTGTGGTCGACGTATCCACCGAAGGCCAGGGTGCCGATGTAATTGATCCACTTCGTGGGCGTCTGCGGATCGGTGATGACGTATTCGCGAGCGGCGTTGTCGAAGTGTCCGAAGTTCATTGGCGGCATCGTACCGCCGGGCCCACCACCGGCCTGTTTCTCGGAGAGTGCCGAGCCGCCAGGCCGGCCGATGCAACCCGCCGGCGGGTCCTTGCGCCCGACCATTGCCCAGTTGCCATTGGATCTTCTCGGGTACCCAAACCATGAGCGGCCCCTTCGGCCGGGCCTGCGGCCCGCTCTCCCTGGCGCTCATCCCCGCCTTCCTCGTGATCGCCCGAGGGATCTTCACCGAGGATCGTGGACATGGGGGGCCGCGCCGACCGTCGTGTGGATGGTCGTGATCGTGCCCTGGTGGAAGGTAGCCGGCCACTCCAGCGCCATCGGCGCCACCGTCGTGAACGTGCTGCTGGTGTGGGCGCCCCTCTCATCCGACTTCGCCGCCAACCTGGTCCCGAAAGGCTGAGAAGGGATCGCTCCGCTCGGTCCTCAGTCGGCGGCTCCCAGATCGCGGGCGATCGCCGCCGCGGTGTCCCTCGCGGCTGCACCGAACGCTCCCAGGTGGTCACGAATCCGGAACTCCGGTCCGGAGACGCTGACCGCACCAACAGGCCGGCCGTCGGCTCCGGTGATCGCCGCTGCGACACACGCACCCCCGGGCTCGTTCTCACGGTCGTCGGTGGCATAGCCACGCTCACGGGTGCGCTTGATCTCTCCTCGAAAGACGTCAATGTCGGTGATCGTGCGATCGGTGCGTGGGGCGAAGTCCATCCGTGCCAGCTTGGCCTCGAACTCCCTCTCGGGTAGGGCGGCGAGCATTGCCTTACCAAGGGAGGTCGAGTGGAGGGGCATCGTCTGCCCCACCGCCGAAACGAGCTGGATGCTGTTCGTCGATTCCAGCTTGTCGAGATAGACGATGCGCAGATCCTCCATGACCCCGAGATGGACGGTCTCGTTGAGCTTCTCGTTGAGTCGCCGGAGGTAGGGACGAGCCATCGTCCTGAGATCGAACTGGCTTCGGACTCCCTGGGCGAGACGGACGATCTTCCCGGTCAACCGGTAGCGACGCGTCGTCTCGTCCTGCTGCACGTAGCCCGTGTCCATCAAGGTGTGCAGGATCCGGGTTGCGGTCGCTTTGTCGATCCCCGCCGTCTCGGCGATCGCCGACGGCCCGAGTCCATGCTCGTCCGCCTCGGCGAGCGTCTCGAAGACCGCAATTCCTCTGGCAAGTGCTCTCGACATCGTCTCTCCCCTTCGGCGCCGCCCGCTTTCGAGGCTCTCGGCGCACATCCGATCGATCGGCCTGTTTCACCCTACAAAACGTGGTTGCGTTTTTCTAGGGTCTCGTGATAGGATCGCTCGATAATACACAGTTTCGTCACGTGTAACAACATCGCAGAGAAACCTGGAACTGTGTAGCAAGGTCCGGAGGGACTAAGGGAGCCCGGAGGAGGCACAGAGCATGAAATTGCGTCGATGGAAAGCCGTCGTTGTGCTGCTGCTGTCGTTCGCCATGATCCTCGCCGCATGCGGCGACTCAGAGAACGACACAACCACGACCGCAGGTGACGGCAACACCACTACCACGGCTGCCGAGCCGACCGAGACGACAGCACCGACCGAAACGACAGCACCCGCCGAAGGGGTGGAACCCACCAGGGTGGCGAGCGTCGCCGGGGGTCCCCATCCGTTCTTCGATGCGTGGGGGCCCGGCACCGCCGATGCGGTGAAGGACTTCGGGCTGGCGGCAGGCACCTATGAATTCCCGCCCGCGTGGGAGCTCACGGCCCAGAACAACCTGATCGAGACGCTGGTGGCTCAGGGCTACAACGCCTTCACCATCTTCCCGGGTGATGCCAACGGCACGAACACCCTGATGGAAGAGCTCGCCAACGAGGGCATCCCCTCGGTCGCGGGCGGCGGTTGCACCAGCGAGCCGTCGCCGGCTGCGTTCTGCCTGGCGACCGACGTAGGCAATTCGGCCTACATCGCCACCAAGGCGCTGATCACGGCACTCGGCGACAAATGCACGGTCGAGGACCCCTGTCAGATCGTCCACATCGCCAGCCGTCTCGTCGACCCGAACACCCAGGCCCGCATCGCCGCGGTCGACCTGGCCACCTACGAGACCGAAGGACGCGTCCAGGTGTTGCAGCACCTGACCGACTCCGACGACCAAGAGGCGGCTACCCAGAAGGTGGGGGCCATCCTCGCCTCCAACGGAGACGACATCGACGGCATGATCAGTGTCGCCTACGTCGGCTCCTCGGTTGCCGCAACTCTGCTGCGCAACCTCGGCGACAAGAGGATTCTGTTCATCGGCATCGATGACGATCCCGAGGTGTTGCGTGGGATCGAGGACGGCTTCGTTCTCGGCACCATGTCGCAGAACCCCTACGGCCAGGCCTATCTGGGCGCCTGGGTCCTCGACAAGATCCGCCATGGCTGCACGGTGAAGCCGCGGGCACCGTTCCTCATCGACACCGGCACGTTCCTGATCACCGCCGACGGCGCGCCGATCGGAGACATCCAGAGCGTCGCCATTGCCGATTACGAGCAGACCCGTGTCGACATCACGAACGAGCTGATGTCCACGTTCGAGGCGAACTACCTGGACTGCCCTTGACGAGAGCTTGGTAGCGGTAGCGGGGAGAGCGGCCACCTTCTGTGGCCGCTCTCCCCGAGCCCAGCGGCGAGCGGCCTACCCTCGCACCGGGACAGCGGATCCCGTCTGCTGAGCACCACCCGTCCAACATCCGGATAGCAGTACCCCTGGAGAGATCGTGCGACGATACAGTCTCATCACCTTGTGGGATCGGGTCGGCCTGGCGGCGATTGTCCTCACGTCCTGGTTGATCTTCGCGGTCTTCACCGAAGGTTTCACGTCCCAGTTCAACATCTACTCCGTCGGACGGGTCGTCTCGATCCTCATCGTCGTCGGCCTCTCCCAGATGGTCGTCATCGGCATCGCAGGCATGAACCTCGCTGTCGGAGCCATCGGTGGCGTCGTCGCCATGTTTCTCGGGTGGCTGCTGGAGCAATGGGGAATCCCCTGGCCGGTTGCCATAGTGCTCGCGGTCGGGTTCGGGGGCCTGCTCGGGGCGGTCAACGGAATCCTGATCGTCAAGACCGGAATCAGCGGATTCGTCATCACCCTCGGCACTGCCGGCGTGTTCAGCGGCGCCATGTACATCCTCACCAAGGTCGAAGCATTCCGGACCCTGTCGCAGGGATTCCTCGACTTCGGCAAGGTCAAGATCTTCGGTTTGGTCTCGCCCCTCGTCCTCATGATGCTGGCGGTGGTGATCCTGCTCTTCATCGGGTATCGGTCCACCACCTTCGGCCGCCAAATGCTCGCGGTGGGAGCCAACGCCCGCGCCGCCCGGGTGTCCGGGGTTCCGGTGGAACGGATCGTGGTGTTGACCCACGTCCTCTCGGGGGCACTCGCCGGTCTCGCCGGAGTCATGCTCGTGTTGCGCATCGGATCGGCGATCCCCTCGATCGGGACCGCCGGCGGCGGGGACTGGCTGCTCCCCTCCTTCGCCGCCCCCGCCATCGGCGGCACGTTGCTGGCCGGTGGATCCGTCAGTGTCCTGGGCACCTTCTTCGGGGGGCTGCTCCTCGGATCGATCGAGAATGGGCTGACCCTGCTCAACACCCCGAGCTTCTGGGTCCAGCTCTCTACAGGCCTCGTGCTGCTGATCGCCGTGATCCTCGACCGGGTCCGTACGGTCGCAGTGGAGCGCAGCCGGATCGGAGTGACGACATGACGACCCGTGGAGTCACCGGAAGGCTGACCCCGGCATCGCTGCTTCGTACCGAGACCGGCGTCCTGTTCCTCATCGTGTTCGCCGGCCTCACCGGGCTGTCGGTTTTCACCAGACAATTCCTGGTGACATTCAACATCTACGTGCTCCTCTACAACATCGCCCTGGCGACCCTCGTCGCCTACGGCCAGATGGTCGTGGTCGCCACCGGCGGCTTCAACATCTCGCTCGGTGCCACCGGGGCCCTCTCGGTCGTCATCTCGGCGATGCTGATGGAGTGGTACGGCGTGCCGCTGCCCGTGGTGATCGTCGCCGGGCTGGGCTCCGGCGTCGTGATGGGATGGATCAACGGGTACCTCACGGTCAAGACCGGGATCCATTCCTTCATCATCACCCTCGGCACCGCCAGCGCCTACACGGGGGCGACGATGGCGATCACCAACGCCAATCCCTTCTACAACATCTACGGCGGCGTCATCCAATGGGGCCAGGCGCGGTGGGGCTTCTGGCCCTGGCCGGCAACGATCACGGTGATCGTCGTCATCCTGCTGGCGCTGCTCTTCCACCGCATGGTGCTGGGTCGTCAGATTCTCGCCGTCGGCGGGAACGAGCAGGCAGCCCAGCTCACCGGCGTGCCGGTGAACCGGGTCATCGTCCGAGCCCACATGCTCTCGGGCCTGCTCGCCGCCATCGCCGGGTTCCTCACCATGGCCCGCGTCGAGGCCGGCGCACCCACCATCGGCAACGACTGGCTGCTGCCCGGCTTCGCCGCCATCATCATCGGCGGGGTCGTGCTCGAGGGTGGCCACATCGCCATCACCGGCACCCTGCTCGGCGTCACGCTGCTGTCGGTGATCGGCAACGCCCTCGCCATCAACCGCGTCAATCCATTCTGGGTCACGCTGCTGCAGGGCAGCCTCATCCTCATCGCCGTGATCGTCGGCACGCTTCGTCGTTCGGCGAAGCCTGCCCCCCTCTTCCGGTCACAGACGGCTGCGAGCGAAGGAAGCGAGTGATGGATCGCGATCACATCAACCCGACGCAACCCGACGTTCCAGAGCAGGAGCCGGCCGGAGCCGTCGCCACGGATCCCGGCACGCCTCTCCTGGAGATGCGGGGTATCTCGAAAGCCTTCCCGGGGGTCCAGGCGCTCGACGTCGTGGCACTGACCCTGCGGGAGGGACAGGTCCTGGCCCTGCTCGGTGAGAACGGGGCCGGTAAATCCACGGTGATCAAGATCCTCACCGGCCTCTACCAGGCCGACCAGGGTGAGATCTACCTGCGGGGAGAGCGTGTCGAGTTCCCCACTCCGCACAGCGCCATCGCCGCCGGGATCGCCCACGTGCCGCAGGAGCGCAACCTGGTGCCGGACTTCAGCGTAGGTGAGAACATCATGCTCGAGAGCCTGCCCAGGACACACCGGGGACTGGTCGACTATCCCGCCGTCCACCACGAGGCGCAGCAGTGGCTCGACCTCCTCAAGGCCCCGATCGACTCTCATACCCCGGTGGCTCATCTGAGCGTTGCGCACAGGCAGCTCGTCGAGATCGCCCGTGCCATCTCACGACAGGGTCGGATCCTGGTGCTCGACGAGCCTACGGCGTCGCTGACGCCGCACGAGACGGACGTGCTCTTCGAGATCCTGCGCCGCCTCCGGGACCAGGGCGTCGGGATCATCTTCGTCTCGCACAAGCTGGAGGAGGTCTTCGAGCTCTGCGACTCGATCAACGTGTTGCGGGACGGTCTCAACGCCGGCCCACAGGCGAGGGTCGAGGACATGGACCGCGACAAGCTCATCACGCTCATGGTGGGCCGAGCCCCCGTCAAGCAGGAGCTCCCCAAGCGCGATACCGAGCCCGGCGGCCCTGCCCTCGAGCTGCGCAACCTCTCCACCGCCGCCGGAGACATCGACGTCAGCTTCACGGTGCACCGAGGCGAGATCGTCGGGCTCTATGGGCTCGTCGGTGCCGGTCGCAGTGAGCTCGCCAGAGCCGTCATCGGCATCGAGCCGATCACGGCGGGTCAGATCCTGGTCGACGGCAAGCCCGCCAGGATCAAGTCGGCGAAGGAGGCACTCGATCGCTACCGGATCGGGTACGTATCCGAGAACCGCAAGGAGGAGGGTCTCATCCAGATCCACTCCCTGCTCAGCAACGTCTCGATCACGATCTGGCGCAAGCTGCAGAACATCTCCGGGTTCATCAACGGCCGGAAGGAGCGAGCGGCGGTGAGGCCGTTCATCGACAAGCTCGACATCAAGGCGCCGTCGCTGTCGACACCGATCGCCTCCCTCAGCGGCGGGAACCAGCAGAAGGCGAGCGTCGCCAAGTGGCTGGCGGCGGGAGTCGAGGTGCTGATCGTCGACGAGCCCACCGTCGGCATCGACGTCCGCACCAAGGCGAACATCCACGAGTTGATCTGGGACCTCGCCTCCCAGGGGCTCGGGATCATCCTGATCTCGAGCGACATGCCGGAGATCGTCCGGTTGGCGGACCGCATCCTGGTGATGCGAAGCGGCCGGATCAGGGGCGAGATCGACAACGACCACGACTACACGAATACCAGCGAGCGAATCCTTGGATTGATCCATTGAGACCGGGATGTGCCCGCGGTATGGGCACGCACCGGCCGGTGAGCGAGAAGCGGAGGTAGCACATGCCAGTCGACCCGAGAGATATCGTCCAGCTCGGCAGCACGTCGATCAACGTGGCCCGCCTCGGCTACGGGATGGCGCCGCTGGGCGGTCTCTACGAACCCGTCACCGACGAACAGGCCGCGGCCACCCTCGAGCACGCCTGGGCTCTCGGCATCCGCTACTACGACGTGGCCCCCCTCTACGGCTACGGCCTCGCCGAACAGCGACTCGGACGCCTGCTTCGGCAGCATCCCGCCAACGAGTGGGTCATCTCGACCAAGGTAGGACGCCTCCTCTACCCCCTCGCCGAGGTCGAGGCCAATCCCGATCTCGACCGGGACTGGCAGCGACTCGGCTCGGTCACCGGGATCGGGGGCGACGAGCCGGCCGAGGAGCTGAACGATTGGTACTACCGCGGCGTGCCCGACGTGCGGCCCGTCTACGACTACAGCTACGACGGCATCATGCGCTCCTACGAGGCCAGCATCGAGCGGACGGGTCTCGAGAAGCTCGACATCCTCTGGATCCACGACCCCGACACCCACTGGGAGCAGGCGATCGGCGGCGCCTACCCGGCCCTCGCCGAACTGCGCAGCCAGGGGCTGGTCAAGGCCATCGGAGCCGGTATGAACCAGGCCGAGATGCTGGCCCGCTTTGCCCGCGAGGGCGATTTCGACGCCTTCATGCTGGCTGGCCGCTACACGCTTCTCGACCAGCGGGCCCTGGACGACTTCCTCCCGTTGTGTGTGTCCAAGGGCATCGGCATCGTCATCGCCGGGGTCATGAACAGCGGGCTGCTCGCCAACCCGTCACCCGATTCCTACTTCGACTACGGCCCGGCGTCCGAGGCGCAGGAGTGGGTCGACAAGGCCCTCGAGCTGAAGGCGGTGTGTGAGCGCCACGGCGTGAACTTGCGGGCGGCTGCCCTCCAGTTCGTCTACGCCCATCCTGCCGTCGCCACCGTCGTCGCCGGTGTCCGGAGGATCTCCCACCTCGACGATACCGTCCACCAGCTCGGCGTCGAGATCCCCGACGACCTGTGGGCCGAATTGAAGGCGACCGGTCTCCTACATCCCGACGCCCCCACGCCGAGCCTGGCCGAATCGTAGGAGCGAAGGAGCGAACCGACATGGCCTTCACCGTCGACTCCCATCACCACTTCTGGGACACGACCAACCGGGCGTACGACTACTACTGGATGACCGACGATCTCATGGTCCTCCAGGGCAAGCGCCGTCCGGAGGATCTCCGTCCCTGGCTCGAGGCCAACGGCATCGACCGGACGATCGTCGTCCAGACGATCCCGAGCCTCCAGGAGACGAGGGACTTCCTCGAGATCGCGGCAGCGACCGACTTCGTCGCCGGGATCGTGGGATGGGTGGACCTGACCGACCCCGCCGTCGGTGAGGTCATCGCCGAGCTCAAGGCACGGCCGGACGGGAAGCACCTCGTCGCCATCCGGCACCAGGTACACGACGAGGCCGACCCCGAATGGTTGACGCGAGACGACGTCCAGCGTGGGATCGCCGCCGTCGGCGAGGCCGGCCTGACCTACGACATCCTGGTGCGCTCACGCGAGCTGCCGGCGGGCCTCGCCACCGTGCAGGCCTTCCCGCAGATGCGCTTCGTGGTCGACCACATCGCCAAACCGAACATCGCCCGGCGCGAGATCGAACCGTGGACGTCACGGATGAAGCCGCTGTCGGACCACCCGAACGTCTGGGTGAAGGTCTCCGGGATGATCACCGAGGCCGATTGGTACCGCTGGACACCGGACGACCTCGTCCCATACGTACAGAACCTCCTCCAATGGTTCGGGCCGAGGCGGCTCATGTTCGGGTCGGACTGGCCGGTGTGCATGCTCGCCGGCACCTACTCGCAGGTGCACGCGGCGGCGGTCCACGCCCTCGGTGATCTCTCGGAGCAGGACCGGGCGGCCATCTTCGGCGGCAACGCCGCCGAGGCCTACCGGCTGGACCTGGAGAATTGAGGCGTCGATGAGCCGGCATCACTTCGGAGCGAGAATCCACGAGTACACCTCCCAGGGCTACCGCACGATCGCCCTCGAGAACGCGTCCGTGCGCGTCGAGGTCGTCGTCGACAAGGGAAGCGACGTCGTCAGTTTCCTACACAAGCCCTCCGACACGGACTTCATGTGGCACCGTGCCGGCGGACTGCGGCCCGCCCCGTTCGTCAGCGTCCCGCGCGGGATCGACGAGTACGTGTTCGCGGACGGCTACGAAGGGGGCTGGCAGGAGTGTTTCCCCAACGGTGGCGAGAGCGTCGAGTACAAGGGCGCCCTCCTCCCCTTCCACGGCGAGCTCCTCACCCTCCCGTTCGACGTCGAGATCCTGGAGGACACCCCCGACCGGGTGTCCGTCCGGCTCTCCGTCGAAACGCTGCGCACTCCGTTCCGTCTCGAGAAGACCCTGAGCCTCGACGCGGGTGGCGCGGTAGTCGAGATCGACGAACGCCTCTCCAACCTTGCCGCCGAGCCGATGGACGTCATGTGGGGCCACCATCCGGCCTTCGGCCCTCCGTTCATCGACGCGACCTGCCGAATCGACCTTCCCGCGTGCCGTGCGACGACCGATCGATCTGAGCAGTGGGTGGAGAGCGAACTGGGCTTCGGAGTCGAGTTCGACTGGCCCCTGGCGCCCCGGCTCGGCGGCGGCGTTCGCGACCTGAGCGTCATTCCGACACCCGAGTCGAAGATCGCCGACTGGGTGCGCCTCTTCGGTTTCGAGGAGGGCTGGTACGGCGTGACCAGCGGGGCGCGCCGCGTCGGCTTCGGCCTGCGCTGGGACGCCGCGGTCTTCCGGCACCTCTGGTTCTGGCACGTCTTCGGCGGCATGCCGGGGTATCCGTGGTACGGCCGTAACTACAACTTCGCGCTCGAGCCGTGGACCTCGTATCCGGATGGCGGCTTGCTCCGCGCCATCGAGAACGGCTCCGCATTCCACATCGGTCCAAACGAGACAGTCGAAACACGACTGCTGGCGGTGGCATACGCCGGCACGGATCGCATCTCGGGAATTTCGGAGAAGGGGGAGGTCCTCACGTGACGTCGACGCCGGCTGCGATACCCCCCGCGACTTCCGAGCCAGGCCTGAGAGCCAAGCTCGGTGGCGTCTTTGCCCCGATCTCCACACCGTTTCGCGACGACGAGGAGTTGGACCTCGACGCCCTCGCCTTCAATGTCGACGTCTATGCCGCCTCCGGCATCAAAGGCTGTCTCGTCCTCGGCTCGAACGGTGAGAACAAGAGCCTGACCGAGAACGAGAAGAAGCACGTGCTGGCGACTGTGGCCGCCCGCAAGGCGCCAGACCAGGTGGTGATGGCCGGGGCGACCTACGAGGCACAGCGAGATACCGAGCGATTCTTCGAGGTCGCCGCTGAACTCGGCGCCGATTTTGGACTGCTCCTGTCGCCGTCCTATTTCCGTAAGGCGATGACCGACGACGTGCTCTACCGCTATTTCACAGGCGCGGCCGATCGGTCGCCGATCCCGCTGCTCGTCTACAACGCACCCGGGTTCTGTGGCATCACGCTCTCGGTCGACCTCGTGACTCGCCTGGCCGAGCATCCGAACATCGTCGGCATGAAGGACAGCGCCAGTTCCGGGATCGAGGCCTTCCTCGCCCTCCAGAGCGACTCCTTCCACGTGCTGGCCGGCTCGGCGAACCACCTCTACCCGGCGATGCTGGCAGGATCGCCCGGCGGCACCATCTCGCTGGCAAACGCCTTCCCGGCCATCGCCCAACGGCTCTATCGCTACGGCGCCGAACGGGATCGCATCGACGGCCCCGCCTTCCATGAACGGTGTCGCCGGCTCAACGCCGCCATCTCGGGCACCTACGGTGTCGCCGGGGTCAAGGCCGCGATGGACCTGGCCGGACTTCGGGGCGGGATTCCGCGGCGACCCCTGCTGCCGTTGACCGCCGAGCAGAAGGCGACGCTGCGCGCCGTGCTCGCGGAAGAAGGGGTCCTCGATGCGTAGCGACATCCTCGCCGTCGATGTGGGCACGACCGGTTTCAAGCTCGCCGTCTACTCCCCCGACCTCGAACAGCGCTGCCAGGTGGTGTTCCCATACAAGGTCAACGTGTACGACCGGGTGAAGGCGGACATCGATCCCGAAACGTGGTGGGACGCGCTGCGGCGCGCGTGCGTCGAGGTCGCCGAGCACCTCGGCGACGTCGGTGTGATGTCGCTCTCGGTGACGACACCCGGCCTGACGCCGATGGCGGCCGACGGCACACCCCTCGGACCTGCGATCCTCTTCTTCGACGGGCGTTCTCACGCCCAGGCGCGGGCGATTCGCGAGCGTGTCGGGATCGAGCGCTTCTTGGAGGAGACGTGCAACCTCCCGGTCTCGGGGGGCTCGTCGCTGTGCTCGATCATGTGGATCCGCGACGAGCAACCCGAAGTCTGGAAGGCGACGGCCAAGTTCGGGCACACCAACTCGTATCTGGTGAAGCGGCTCACCGGCGAGTGGGCTGTCGACCCGACCACGATGTCGATCACCGGCCTCTACAACTCCCGGGCCAACGACCTCACCTGGAACGAGGACGTACTCGATGCTGCCGGCATCGACCCGGCGCGCCTCCCCACATTGTTCCGCTCGCACGAGGCCGTCGGCACGGTCCTGCCCGAGGTCGCCGCCGAACTCGGCCTGCCGCCCGGGGTCGAAGTCCTCATCGGGGGGAACGACGCCGTGCTGGCCGCGCTCTCCGGTGGAATCATGGAGCACGGCGAAATCATCAGCATCATCGGCACCGCCGAGATCACCTATGTGTGCGTCGATTCCCCGATCGCCTCGGCCAACTTCAACGTCCGTTGCCACGTTGTCCCCGATCGCTGGCTGACGTTCTTCGTGCTGAATGCCGGGGGCAAGGGATTCGAGTGGTTCAAGTCGGTCTTCTGCTCGGAGATGACCGATGGCGAGTTCTATGACCGGTACCTGCCCCGAGTGCTGCGTGACTTCCTGGCCGCCGACAACCGGGACGGGATCGAGCAGCACCTCCCCGACTACGAGCCATTCCTCGGAGGCTCCCGCTACAGCCTCGAACGCGAGACGGGACAGTTCGCCGGCCTCGACCTCGAGACCACCCGCGACGAGATGCTGCTGGCGATGGTCCGAGGGAACGCGAGGTACTCCGGATCCCACCTCATCGAGGTCGGGGAGATGGTGCCGCTCGGTAAGCGGATCATCGCGGCGGGGTCCGGCTCGAGGATCGACGAGCTGATGCGGGCCAGGAAGCGGTGGTTCGGCGACTACGACTTCGAGATACGGGACCAGTCCTCTCTCCACGGCGCCGCGATCCTCGGTCGGTATCACCGCACCGGCCTGTTTCACGTCGATGGCGACACGCGCTCCGTGAGATGACCGGTCACACCGCAAGGAGGAGAAACGACATGAAACCGAGCCCCGTGGAACGCCTCCAGGCCACCAACCAGTTTGCCGAGATCTGGTGGGACTCGTCGCCGTTGGTGTTCGACGCGTGGCGAAGCGAACTCCTCGCCTCCGCCCCCGCGCACGAGAAGGACGAACTCGCAGGACAGCTCGACCGCCTCCTGGAGTTCGGCGACGCACCCTTCGCCGGGTTCCGGGGCTGTACGACCAATCCGCCGCTCTCGTTGAAGGCCGTCAAGGGCGACCCGGGTTTCTGGAACGGGCGCATCGACGAACTGGCCGACGAGAACCCCGACCTCGATGCCCCGCAGCTGGCGTGGGTGGTCTACCAGGACGTCATCAGCAAGGGAGCCGACGCCTTCCGGAACCTGTGGGAGGCCTCGAACGGGCGCTACGGGTACGTCTCGGGCCAGCTCGACCCGAGACTCTTCACCGAAACCGACGCCATGATCGCCCAGGGCCGCGAGATCTCGGCGCTGGCGCCGAACGTGATGGTGAAGGTCCCGGCGAGTACCCAAGGCATCGACGTACTACGAGCCCTGACGGCGGAAGGCATCCCCACCAACGTCACGACATGCTTCACCGTGCCGCAAGTCATGGCGGCGGCGCGCGCCACCGTCGAAGGACTTGCCATGGCGAGGGAGAGCCGCACGGACACCAGTCGCTGGCGGGCCGTGATCACCCTGATGCTGGCCCGCCTCACCGAGCGCCCGGTGATCCTCGAGCAGGCCGAGTACGCCGGGATCACCCTCTCGCCGGCAGAACTGAAGTGGTTCGGGATTGCCGTGTTCAAGCGGGCGTACCGGCTCCTACACGACGGCGGCTACCCGAGCAAGCTGCTGCTGTGCTCGGTGCGCCCCGGCCCGGTGGTCGGCGGCAGGCCCGGGTACTGGGACGTGGAGGAGGTGGCGGGCGGCGATATCGTCTACACCCTCCCGCCGCCTGCGTTGACGGCCCTCTTCGATGGCGCCGACACCCTCGACATCCGCCCGAGCGCCATCGACGACCCGGTGCCGGCCGCGGCAATCGAGAAGATCCTGCGCATCCCCTACGGCATCCAGTCGTACGACCCGAACGGCATGTCACCGGACCAGTTCAACACGCACCCGGCGACGTTGTTCACGGTCGACGAGTTCTCCCGGTCGGCGTCCGGGCTGGAGGAGTACGTGGCCGTCCGCTTGGCGGCAAAGTAGCCGCTGCACTCGAAAGGAGAGAGGAAATGGCCGCCGCACGGACTGGCGATCTGCTCGAGCGAGCGTTGGTGGAGCGCTACTCGGTCCCCGCCTTCAACATCGTCGACGACTTCAGCCTCCGCGCCGTGCTTGGCGCCGCCGAGCGGCTGCGCTCCCCCGTCATCGTGCAGATCTCGGTGAAGACTGTGCGCATGCTGGGAGCGGAGTACCTCGTCGCCACGTTCGCCGACCGGGCCGCCGGTGTCGCGATCCCCGTCTCACTCCACCTGGATCACTGCCCGTACCGGGACGTGATCACCGAGGTGATCGCGGCCGGATTCGACTCGGTGCTGTTCGACGCCTCGGACCGCCCCTACGAGCAGGCGCTGGAGGACACCCGCCTGGTCGTCGCCGAGGCCCACGCCCACGGTGTGAGCGTCGAGAGCGAGATCGAGCGGATCAGGGGCGTCGAGGACGGGATCGGGTCCGACGAGGCGGGGCCGCAATACCCGCTGGACTGGATCGTGCGATTCGTCTCCGAGACCGGGATCGACTCCTTCGCCCCGGCGGTCGGCACCGCTCACGGCCAGTACACCGCGGCCCCCAAGCTGCGTCCCGAGCGGGTGACCGAGCTTGTGGATGCGACCGGCCTTCCCCAGGTGCTCCACGGCGGAACCGGGCTGTCGGACGCCGAGCTGGCCGACATGGCGGCTCGGGGCTGCGCCAAGACGAACGTGTCGACGGCGCTCAAGGAGGCCTACATGAAGGGCGCCCTCGATCATCTGCGCTCCGCCGAAGAGCGCGGCAAGTGGGATCCGCCCTCACTCTTCGGCGCCATCGAGGCGGCGGTGGGTGAGATGGCCGAGTACCACATGGGCGCCCTCGGCTCGGCCGGCAAGGCGCCGTGAGTCGCGCTCTGATCTTCGACTGCGACGGCGTCCTCGGCAACACCGAGCGGGACGGCCATCTCGTGGCCTTCAACCAGGCGTTCGCCGAAGCCGGGCTCGACGTGCGGTGGTCGGTGGACGTCTACGCCCGGCTGCTCAAGGTGCCCGGCGGCAAGGAGCGGATGCGCCTCGCGCTCTTCACAGACCCCGAGGTGGTGGCCCGCAACGGTCTTCCCACCGATCCGGAGGAGCAGACGGCACTGCTCGCCGAGTGGCACCGCCGTAAGTCGGACATCTTCCAGGAACTCGTGCGGGACGGGAGAATCCCGGCACGCCCTGGAGTGGCTCGGCTCGCCGCCGAGGCAAGCGCCGCGGGTTGGCAGGTGGCGGTGGCGTCGACGGCGGCCCAGCCGTCGGTAGCCGCCATGGTGAGGCACGTGTTCCCGCCGGACTTGGTACCCGAGATCTCGGTGTTCGCAGGCGACATCGTCGAGTACAAGAAGCCCGCCCCGGACATCTTCCTGCTGACGCTGCGCGAGCTCGCCATCGACGCCGAGGACGTTTGCGTCATCGAGGACTCCGAGCCCGGCTTGATCGCCTCCAAGACGGCAGGGTGCCCGACGATCATCACCGTGAGCGACTTCACCGTCCACGAGAATTTCGCCGGGGCGGAACTGGTAGTCGACTCGCTCGGTGACCCAGGCGCCCCCATGTCCGTGATCGGCGCCGGTGGGCCCCAACCTCCGGCCGAGATGGTGACGCTCGACACCGTCGAGTCGGTGATCCGTTGGAATCGGCGCCACTGATGGTGGCCGCGCCTCGCATCGCACGGTAGCCCGCGCCCATCTTCGACCCGGTTGGCGGCCTCCAGCGCTATACTGGGTTCACACCGTGCGCCCCCGCGCACAACGCCTGCTCCGCCTCCCGATCCGTCCGGCGGAGTTACCGCATGACATCCTCGTTCACGTCGGCGCCCCTGGCCGGCTTCCGAAGGCACATCAGGCGGGGCGTCCAGGCCCCCGACGGTTCGAAGCTTCGGAAGGAGCATGGCATGTCCAGCAACATCTACGTAGGCAACCTCTCGTTCGACACGACGTCGGCCGACCTCGAACGGCTCTTCGCCCCCCACGGCGAGGTCCGTAAGGCACAGGTCATCTCCGACCGTGACACGGGCCGTTCCCGCGGCTTCGGGTTCGTCGAGATGGCGTCTGCGGAGGAAGCCAAGGCAGCGATCGATTCCCTGAACGGCAAGGACCACGGCGGTCGCCAGCTCACAGTCAACGTCGCCAAAGAACGCTCACGGTGAGCGCTCCCGCTTCACTCGTCACGAACAGCATGTATGTTCGCTGCGCCGGCTGTGGGCATCCCAAGAGGGAGCATCGCTTCGAGGATCGGTGCACGGTCCCCAAGTGCGAGTGCGACGACTACAGGCTTCCGGAGCCTGCTCCGGGCCGATCGAAGAGCAACGCTTCGAGCTGAGCTCTCAATCGAGCCGGATCACAACGCCCTCGTCGGGTCGGAGTTCGAACGACGACCCAACGGGGGCGCCGTCGCGCTCCGGGTCGGTGGAGACCGCGACCATTCCACCCCGCTCCAATTCGACCAGGACCGGTTCGGTGGTGAAGTTGAGAAGGATCGCGAAGTCGCCCTCCTCCCCCGTCCGGAGGTAGGCCATCACGCCATCGGGAGCATCGCGCATCACCTCGTAGCCGCCGTGTGACAACGCGGGCTCGGAGGCCCGCAGCGCCAGGAGCCGTCGGTAGAGGTTGAGCATGGAACCTGGATCGCTCAACTCGGCAGCCACATTGAGGCGGTGCGCCTCTGCCGTGAGAGGGAGCCAGGGCCGCCCCGCGGTGGTGAACCCGGCCCCGGCCCCCGGCGTCCACTGCATCGGAGTGCGGCATCCGTCCCGTCCCTGGCCCGGGACCCTGATCCCCCATGGGTCCTGCTCCTGGTCGGGCGGGATCTCCACCTGGGGCATCCCCAGCTCGTCGCCGTAGTACAGCGTGGGGGTGCCTCGCAGGGTGAGCAGCAGCACGGCGGCGACTCGCGCCGCGTCAGGCCCGATGCGCCCCACGATGCGCGCCTCGTCGTGGTTGCCGAGCACCTGATTGGGCCACGCCCATGACGGCACGACCCGATCGAGGGCATCGATCCGCTCCCGGAAGGTCGTTGCCTCCCATGGCGCCCAGACCAGGGAGAAGTTGAACGGCATGTGCAGCTCGTCGTCGTCGCCGTAGTAGGCGGCCCACTCGGCCCAGTCGAAGATGTGGATCTCACCGACGGCGAACCGGTCGCCTGGGTAGGAGTCGAGTAGGGCGCGAAGGTCGCGGAACACGCCGTGCACATCCGGGTGGCCCTTGTCGTTGACGTGCTCCTGCGAGTCGTACTCGCCAAGGGACTTGAACATCCGCTCGTCGAGCGGCGCCGCCGGCGGATTGTCGCGCATCTCGGGGTCCTTCATGATGAAGTGGGCGACGTCGATGCGGAACCCGTCGACCCCGCGGTCGAGCCAGAAGCGGAGGGTGTCGAACATCGCGGCGCGGACCTCGCGGTTGCGCCAGTTGAGGTCGGCCTGGGAGGCGAGGAACGAGTGCAGGTAGTACTGGCCGGTGGCCCCGTCCCATTCCCAGGCCGGGCCGCCGAAAACCGAGAGCCAGTTGTTGGGCAACGAGCCGTCCCCTTTGGGATCGGCCCACACGTACCAGTCTCGTTTCGGGTCGTCACGTGACGATCGAGAGGCCTGGAACCAGGGATGCTGGTCGGAGGTATCGTTGGGCACCCAGTCGATGATCAGCCGCAGGCCCCGATCGTGGCAGGCGGCGACGAGCCGGTCGAAGTCCCCGAGGGTGCCGAAGAGCGGGTCGACGTCGCAGTGGTCGGTGATGTCGTAGCCGAAATCGGCCATCGGGGACGGGTAGAACGGGGAGATCCAGACGGTGTCGACTCCGAGGGTGTCGCTCAGGTAGTCGAGGCGGCTGGTGATGCCGGGGAGGTCCCCGACGCCGTTGCCGGTCGTGTCCTGGAAGCTGCGGGGGTACACCTGGTAGATGACCCCCATCGACAGCGCCACCCGGGCAGATTCACCGAGGCCGAGGCGACGCGCCGCGGCCTTGCCTTCGTCGCTGCTCCACCAGCGGGCGGGCCTGCCTGCTCCTGAGGTCATAGCCCGCATACTGGCCGTGCCACCGCCGGTGCGCCAGTGACCTCAGGCGGCGGCCGGCACCACGCCGGTGACGTCGCAGAGGGGGATCGACTCGGTGCGTGTCGCGTGTCGCAGGAGGATGGAACGGTCACCGTGCGGCGCCTCCATCCCGAGGTACTCGCCTGTGGTCGAGCCGTGGGGCGTCGTGGCCCGGTAGCTGACCCCGCGGCGGAGATGGTTGAGGTTCCATGCCACCGTCGGGCATGGGAGTTGTGATGGGTTCATGGGTGTCTCGTTTCGTCGGGCTCGGTTGCCCGGATGGTTGATGTCGAGGATGGATCGATCAGCGCTGGCGCCGGGGCCGGGCCAGCCGGACCGTGAGGTCGCGGCCGCCGAGGGTGGCGCCGTGCAGTGCGGCCACCGCACTGCGAGCGGCCGGGGTGGGCATGTCGACGAACCCGAACCCCTTGGAGCGACCGGTGCGGTGGTCGGTGATGACTGTGGCCTGGTGGACGTCGCCGTGGCGAGCGAACAGGGCCTGCACGTCCGAGGCGGTGGCGCCCCACGGGAGGTTCGCCACGTAGACGCTGAGACGGTCGGCGGTAGTCGCCGTCTCGGCACCTCGCCGGGGATTGGCATCGGGTCTCGGCGCCGGACGGGACCCGGCAACCTGCCGGCGTGGCCCACGAGGCGCGGGATCACCGATCTCGTGACCGCCTCCGTCGAGTTCCTGCATCGAGGGTGGATCGATGGGAGCGCGCAACCCGAGGTCCTGCTGCATTCTTTGAACATCGCGTCGCTGCGCCCCGGTCACCAGGCTGACGACGTTGCCGGCCGCCCCGGCTCGCGCGGTGCGACCGGATCGGTGCAGGTAGTCCTTGGCGTCGGCCGGAGGATCGAAGTGCAACACCGCGGCGACGGCATCGACGTGGATGCCGCGTGCCGCCACGTCGGTGGCGATGAGGGCCTGGGCCCGCCCCGAGGAGAAGGCTTGCAGCGCCCGGTCGCGCTGGCTCTGCGAGCGGCCGCCGTGCATGGCTACCGCCTCGATGCCTTCTTTGGCGAGCTGGCGGGCCAGCCGATCGGCGCCGTGGCGGGTCCGGGTGAACACGATGGATCTTCCCACGACGTCGACCAGCTCGGCGGTGTGCCGTACCCGGTCGGCGTGGTCCACCAGCCAGAAATGGTGGCGGGCGTCGATGGTGTCCGCCCCGACCGTCCCTGCCTCGTGCCGGACCGGGTCGTGCTGGTAGTCGCGGCTCAGGACTGCGATGTCGCCGTCGAGCGTGGCCGAGAAGAGCAGCGTCTGGCGACGATCGGCGGTGCCGTCGAGGATGCGTCGCACGGCCGGGAGGAATCCCATGTCGGCCATGCGGTCGGCCTCGTCGACCACCACGAAGTCGACCTCGTCGAGGTGCAGGGAGCCCTGCTCGATGAGGTCCTCGAGACGTCCGGGCGTCGCCACCAGGACGTCGGTTCCGTTCCGCAGCGCGTTCTTCTGGGGCCCATATCCCACGCCCCCGTATACCGCGATGACGGTTCGGCCGACGGCGCGGGCCAGCGGCGCCAGCTCCTTCTTGATCTGTTCGGCGAGCTCGCGGGTGGGAGCGAGGATCAGCGCCCGCGGTCGGTAGCGGCCCGCCCGTTCGATCCTGGTGAGGAGGGGCAGCCCGAAGGCGAGGGTCTTGCCGGACCCGGTCGGTGCCTTGCCGGAGACGTCCC
>CAYUDA010000003.1:0-26413 GCA_964443425.1 uncultured Acidimicrobiaceae bacterium | reverse complement strand
TGGCGGCGCGCCGCCTCGCCTCGGGGCGTTCCGGCCTGGTGGGCGTGGTGCTGCACCACCGCGCCGCGCTCCTGTTCCAGGATCCCTACTTCGGTGCGCTCCTCGAGGGCATGACCGATGCCCTCACCGACCAGGCCGCCGGGATGATGCTGTGGCTCGGCAACCGTACCAAAGAGGAGACGCTGGACGAGATCCTGCAGATCGGCCTCCTCGACGGTGCCATCGTCACCGCCAACACGCTCGACGACCCCCTCGTCGACGGCCTTGTCGCCTCCGACATGCCCACCGTCCTGGTGGGGCACCGCCGGGCCGACCTTTCCGCCAGCTACGTCGACGTCGACCACGTCGCTGCCGCCGATGCGATGACGTCACACCTCGTCGACATCGGACGGCGCCGCATCGGCCACATCACCGGGCGGCGCGGCACCGTCACCGGTGAAGACCGCCTCACCGGGTACCTGCAGGCGATGCACCGTGCCGGGATCCCCGTCGACGGTCTCGTCGAGAACGGCGACTTCACCGTCGAATCCGGGGTCGCTGCCGCCACCACGCTCCTCGACCGCAACGTCGACGCCCTCTTCTGCGGCAGCGACCTGACGGCGAAGGGCGCCCTGCGCGTCATCGCCGGCCGGGGCCTGGGCGTTCCCGAGGACGTGGCGGTCGCCGGCTACGACAACCTGGCGCTCGCCGCCACCCTCGACCCCCCGCTCACCACCGTCGATCAGGGGGTGGAAGCCCAAGGGTCGGCCGCGGCCCGCACCCTGTTCGAACTGCTCGCCGACGCGGACCGGAGACCCCGCCGCGTCATCCTCCCGACGAAGCTCGTGATCCGGGAATCGACACGCGAAGACGGCCCGGCGCGCTGACACGGCAGCCACCGCGGTCAGGTTGGGCCTGCCCTCACCCGGCTTCGAGGGCCTCCCACCCGGCCGGCGATCCTCGGGTCTCCAGGGATCTTCCCCGGATGCCGATATGTCGACAGCGGCCGAACGCCGGGTCCCCGACACGATCCTGGGAGCACCGGCGCACCCCGGGTAGGCTCGCCGTCGATGAAGGAGTGAGGGTCACGATGCGACGCGGCCTGAGGGCGCTGACCATGATCGCCTTGGTGGCGCTGCTGGCCGCCGGCCCCGGGGTCGCGCTCGCCGCCGACGGCGCGTCGCTCCCTCCCGGCGGGACGTTCCTCGACGACGACGGGCTCCCCGAAGAGGGATACATCGAAGCCGCCGTCGCCGCCGATCTGACCCGGGGCTGCAATCCCCCTACCAACGACCGCTTCTGCCCGGACCGCACCCTGACCCGGGCCGAGATGGCCACCATGCTGGTGCGGGCCCTCGATCTTCCCCCTTCCACCGTCGACGCCTTCGTCGACGACGACGACAGCGTGCACGAGGCATCGATCAACGCCCTCGCCGCCGCCGGCGTCACCCGAGGCTGTGATCCACCGCACAACACGATGTTCTGTCCCGACGACCCGGTCGACCGCGGCCAGGTCGCCGCGTTCCTGGTACGGGCCCTCGGCCTCACCGAGGGCGGCGACATCGATCACTTCACCGACGACGACGAGTCGGTGTTCGAGCGCGACATCAACCTGCTCGCCGGCGCCGGGGTGACCTCCGGGTGCGGGACGGCGGCGTATTGCCCGCGAGATCCCCTCCCCCGCCGCCAGATGGCGGTGTTCCTGGCCCGTGCCCTCGGTCTCGCTCCCATGGTCCCGCCGGAGCGGCCTCCCCCGCCGTTCCCCGACGTCGGCGACGGCAAGCGCATCATCTACTCCAACTCCGAGCAACGGGTGTGGCTCGTCGACGAGCACGAGCAGCTCGTCGACACCTACCTGGTGTCGGGCCGCCGCGGCGTCCCCGCCGCCGGCACCTATCACGTGTACTCCAAGTCACTCAAGGCATGGGCGGGCCACAACGGGATCACGATGGAGTACATGGCTCGGTTCGCCCGCGGGTCGAAACTGGCGTACGGGTTGCACTCGATCCCCCGCTATGCCGACGGCACCCCCATGCAGACCGAGGCCGAGCTCGGCGAGTATCGCAGCGGCGGGTGCGTGCGCCAGGCCGACGACAAGGCCAAGGCTCTCTATGCCTGGGCACCGATCGGGACGACCGTCATCGTGCTGCCGTAGCCGCCCCGCCCCCGCCCGTCCCGCGGCGGGGATCCCGCCCTTCCGAAGCGTCCCGCACCCCGATCCGGGGTCGTCGAGAGCGGGGCGAGGGGCAGGTACCGATTCTTCCCAGTTTCCGCCGATCGGGCAGAAATCCCTGGTTTGTTGGGCATCTTCCGATATCGTTCGGCCCTACCTGGGCGTTGCTGGAACCCCGCCCCACATCGAAGGAGTTGGATGTGAACAAGACCGAGATGGCGAAGAAGCTCGCCAAGAAGACCGGACTCAGCCAGGCGAAGGCCTCCGAGGTCCTCGACACCATCTTCAGCACGGAGCCCGGCGAGGGCATCATCGCGGTGGAGCTGGACGCCGGCCGCGACGTGTCAGTTGCCGGCTTCGGCAAGTTCGAGACCCGGCGCCGCCGCGCCCGCACCGGTCGCAATCCGGCCACCGGCGCCACGATCCAGATCGCGGCGACCACCGTTGCCGCCTTCAAGCCCGCCAAGGGGCTCAAGGACCGCGTCGCCATCTAGGCGACCGGAGACGGCCGGACCCGACCGGCTGCGGAGGACGTCCCCACCACGCACAGGGTTCTCCGCAGCGGCGAGACCGCCGTTATCGACACCTCACCCGACGAGCGCCCGGGATCATCCCGGGCGCTCCGTCATGAAGAGCACGGGGCGGGCGATCCGGCCCACCCAACCCAAGACCCGGTGGGCGGCGTGGGGATCGCGGACGGCAATCGGGCAGTGGTAGTAGTCGGCGGCGAGCCGCCACGCCAGCAGGCCGTCGGTCATCACGAGGTCGCCGATGACGACGGTGTGGGCCGTTCCGGTCCCGGCGGCGAGACGGGACCGCTGGGTGAGCGGCTTGTCGGCGCTCCACACCACCGTGGCGTGAGACGGGAGCGGCAGGCTGGGCCCGGTGCGGCCCGACCCGGCGTTCGACACGATCGAGATCGATTCGACATGGGGAAGCGCCGCGATCCGCTCCACCACCGCGTCGATGAGGTCGCGTTCCTCTTCGCCGCTCGAGCCGTACGGGACCACCGTGTTGTCGATGTCGAGCACGACGTGACGCACCTCGGGTCGCCGCGCCAGGTCGGCCAGCACCACGGCCAGGCTGGCTGCCTCGATGAGGCGGGAACGGTGCCACGGCGTCCACATGGTGGCCGCACCATACCGGACCGGGTGCGGTCACTCGTGGGTGAAGAAGAGCTGGAACTCCATGGTGCCCACCTCGTCGATGGAGAGCACCGAGAACCCGGTCGGCGCCGCGATGTCGTAGTCGGTCAAGGTCACCTGCAGCGAACCCACCACCACGATGGCGCCGTCGCTGAGCTGCGCCTCGAGCGGGACCTCCACGGGCCGGGTCACACCATGAAGGGTGAAGTCCCCTGAAGCAGACGCCGAGAGAGGGGTCCCTTCGGCCGGGATGTCACCCAACTCGATCGGTGAGGTCAGCTCGAAGGCGGCGGTGGGGAACGAGTTGGTCTCGAGGCCGGCGCTGCGGAGCCGCCCGTCGCGCTGCGAACTGTCGCTCTCGAGCGTCGACAGGTCGGCCTCCATCGACACCGCGGCGACTCGGGTCCCTTCGATCTGAAGCGTCCCGGTGACCTGCGAGGTACGACCCACCGCGTCCTGGACGCCGATGCTGGCGAGCCGCTCGCCGATCCGGTAGCCGACGAATGAATCGGATCCGGCGTCGATCACCCAGGCGCCGTCGACGACGCCGGCTCCGGGTGTCGTGGCGGTGCCTCCGGGCAAGGTCGTTCCCACCGCACCCTGCAGCGACACCGGGGGCGGGGCGTCGGAGCGAAAGAAGAAGAACCAGACTCCCGCCGCCGCCAGCACCAGCACGGCGGTGACGAGCACCATGAGCCGCTTCATGAATCCCACCCTTCTCCCTGGGGTCAGAGGGGCCCGTTGTTGCCCCCGCGGTCGGGGGCTACCGGGATGTGGCGCGCCTCGACACCGTTCACAGCGCAGGAACGGCCGTCCGCATTCCCCGGACCATGCGGCCGCGAGCAGGGTCAGGATTCGGCGAGGAGGCGGGACACCTCATCGGCCTCCGCCAAGGCGGACGCCACCGACGTCGCCGCCAGCTCGTCGAGCAGGGCGGCGCGGGCGCGCGTCCATGCGGAGTGGAGCACGCAGACCTCGTCGCGCGGGCATTTCTCCCCGGTGAGCACGCATCGGCCCCGGTCCGTCTTGCCCTCGATCCCCTCGATGATGTCGAGCACCGAGATCTCCTCCAGCGGCTGGAGGAGGTGGTAGCCGCCGCCCGGACCCGGGATCGAGTCGACCCAGCCGGCCTGCACCAACGGCGCCATCACCTGGGGGAGGAACTGGCGGGTGGCGCCGATCTCCTCGGCGAGCTCCGCCCCGGAACGACGCGCCTCGTCCGCAGCGAGGTGACCCAGTGCCTGCAGCGCCAGATCCGTCTTCTTGGTGAGTTCGAGCCGCATAGCCCTCTCAATCTACCCCGCGGCGGAGCGATCGCCGACGTCTCGACGTCCCCCAGGCCCGCCGCCGTCGGTAGGCTCGCGGGTATCGACGGCACCGGAGAACGCATCACATGATCATCGACGGATTCACCCACCAGCTCCCGGACACGGATCCCTCCGAGACCCAGGAGTGGCTCGATTCCCTGGACACGGTCATCAGCGCCGAGGGTCCGGGACGGGCCCGGTTCCTGATGGCGAAGCTCATCGAGCGGGCCGGCGCCCAGAACGTGGGCGTCCCTGCCTCCGTGAGCACCCCCTACATCAACACCATCCCGGCCGAGCAGGAGGCCTGGTTCCCCGGTGACGAGTACCTGGAGCGGCGGATCCGCCGCTTCGTGCGGTGGAACGCCGCCGTGATGGTGATCAAGGCGAATCACGAGGCCGACGGGATCGGCGGCCACCTCTCGACGTTCGCCTCCTCGGCGATCCTCTACGAGGTCGGCTTCAACCACTTCTTCCGCGGCAGGGGCGACGGCTCGGCGGCCGATCATGTCTACTTCCAGGGCCACGCCGCACCCGGGATCTACGCCCGCGCCTACCTCGAGCACCGCTTCGACGAGGGGGACCTCGACCGGTTCCGGCGGGAGATCGGCGGCGGCCTCTCCTCCTACCCCCACCCCCGCCTCATGCCGGACTTCTGGGAGTACCCGACCGTGTCGATGGGGCTGGGCCCGATCAACTCGATCTACCAGGCCCGCTTCAACAAGTACCTGCACAATCGCCGCATCGACGAGACGTCCGAGTCCCGGGTGTGGTGCTTCCTCGGGGACGGCGAAACCGACGAGCCGGAAACGCTCGGCTCGATCTCCTTGGCGGGCCGGGAGAAGCTCGACAACCTCACCTGGGTCGTGAACTGCAACCTGCAGCGCCTCGACGGCCCGGTGCGGGGCAACGGCAAGATCATTCAGGAGCTGGAGGCGATCTTCCGTGGCGCAGGCTGGAACGTCATCAAGGTCATCTGGGGCTCGAACTGGGATCCGTTGCTGGCCGCCGACGTCGACGGTGTCCTCGTCAACAAGATGAACTCCACCGTCGACGGGGAGTATCAGCGCTACAAGGCCGAGGACGGCGGCTACGTACGGGAGCACTTCTTCGGGCCTGACCCTCGGCTGCGGGAGATGGTCGAGGACATGAGCGACGAGGAGATCTGGCAGCTGCGACGCGGCGGGCTCGACTACAAGAAGGTGTACGCCGCCTACAAAGCCGCCACCGAGCGCAAGGGCGCCCCCACCGTCATCCTCGCCAAGACCATCAAGGGGTGGACGCTCGGCCCCGACGTGGAGGGCCGCAACGCCACCCACCAGATCAAGAAGCTGACGAACCAGCAGCTCATGGTGTTGCGGACCCGGCTCCACCTCGAAGAGGAGATCCCCGAGGAGGCACTCGCCGGCGATGCCGAGCCCCCCTACTTCCGTCCTCCGATCGGAGACCCCGAGTGCAAGTACCTGGCGCAGCGGCGCAAGGCGCTCGGCGGGCGGATCCCGAAGCGGAGGGTCGAGATCCGTCGCCCGTTGCAGATGCCCGACGACGAGGTGTTCGCCGAGTTCGACGCCGGGTCCGGCAAGGCGGAGTTCTCGACCACCGGAGCCTTCACCCGGCTGCTGCGCAGCCTGGCGCGGGACGAGAAGATGGGCAACCGGGTGGTGCCGATCATCCCCGACGAGGGTCGCACCTTCGGCATGGATGGCCTGTTCAAGGAGCTGAAGATCTACGCCTCCGAGGGCCAGCTCTACGAGCCGGTCGACCACGACCTCCTGCTCTCGTACGTGGAGGCCCGCGACGGCCAGATCCTCGAGGAAGGCATCACCGAAGCCGGATCGATGGCGAGCTGGATCGCCGCCGCCACGTCCTATGCCACCCGCGGCGTGCCGATGGTGCCGTTCTTCACGTTCTACTCGATGTTCGGATTCCAGCGGGTCGGCGACCTCATCTGGTTGGCGGGCGACGCCAGGGCCCGTGGCTTCCTCCTCGGCGGCACCGCGGGGCGCACCACCCTGCTCGGGGAGGGTCTCCAGCACCAGGACGGCCACAGCCTGCTGCTGGCCTCCACCGTGCCGCCCTGCCGGGCCTACGACCCCGCCTTCGCCTACGAGATGAGCACCATCATCCGTGACGGCCTGCACCGCATGTACGTCGACGGCGAAGACGCCTTCTACTACCTGACCCTCTACAACGAGAACTACCTGCAGCCGCCCAAGCCCGACGGCGTCGAGGACGGCATCATCCGGGGCCTCTACCGGTGGGCGGAGGCGCCCGGTGACGCCTCGATCCGGGCGGCGATCCTCTTCTCGGGGACCGCCCATCGCGCGGCTCGCGACGCCCAGTCGGATCTCGCCGAGCATTACGGGGTGGCGGCGGAGTTGTGGAGCGCCACCTCGTACAAGCTGCTGCGGGAAGACGCCATGTCGGTGGAGCGCTGGAACCGGCTCCATCCCGATGCGGAGGCCCGGGTGCCCTACGTCACCGATGCGCTCTCTGGGGTGGGGGGACCGGTGGTGGCGGTGAGTGACTACCTGCGAGCGGTCGCCGACCAGGTGGGTCGGTGGATCCCGGGTCGTTTCGTACCGCTGGGAACCGACGGCTTCGGTCGCTCCGACACGAGGGAAGCGCTGCGGCGGTTCTTCGAGGTCGACACCGGACATGTCGTCGCCGCCACCCTGGCCGGCCTCGCCGCCGACGGCGAGGTGAAGCCGGCCGTGGTGCTCGACGCCATCAAGCGCTACGACATCGACGTCGACGCCGCCGACCCCTGGGCGATCTGAGCACAAGACCGCCGGCCACGGGCTCGACTGGCTACCGTCGGGCCGTGACCGCGCTCTTCGACTTTCACGGGGTCCGGATCGCCAAGCAGGGAACGGTGATCCTGCGGGACGTCACCGGTGCCGTGCCCGAAGGCGGGCTGACGGTGATCGCAGGCCGCTCCGGAGCCGGGAAGTCGACGTTGCTGCGGCTCTGCAACCGTCTCGACGTGCCCAACGGGGGCGTGGTCCGCTTCCGGGGCACCGACCTGGCCGGAGTCGAACCTCGCTCGTTGCGGCGGCGGGTCGGCATGGTGTTCCAGCGTCCCGCACTCTTCGCCGGAACGGTGCGTGACAACCTCCGCGTCGCCGACCCCGACGCGCCCGAGACGGCCCTCGAAGAGGTGATGGAACGGGTCGAACTCGACCGTGGGTTCCTCGACCGGGTCGGTGACGAACTCTCAGGGGGCGAGGGGCAGCGGGTCTGCCTCGCCCGCACCCTGGTGACAGGACCCGAGGTGCTGCTGATGGACGAGCCGACCTCGTCGCTCGACCCGGGAGCGGTGCGCACCTTGGAGCGCCTCGCGCTCGGCCTGACGCGCCATGGGGTGCCGATGCTGTGGGTCACCCACGACGTGGCGCAGCTGCGCCGCCTCGCCGATCATCTGCTCGTGCTCGAGGATGGGCGCCTCGTGTTCGCCGGCCCGTCCGACGACCCGGACGTTCCGGCGGCCCTGGCGCGCCTCGGCGGTGACGACTCGTGAAGGGCGACGTCACCCCGCTCGGACTGGCGGCGTCGCTGCTGCTGGTTGCGGTCGCCCTGCTCGTTTCCCTCGGCCAGCAGCTCCGCCTCGAGAAGCAGCTGGTATGGGCGACGGTGCGAGCCTTCGTGCAACTCATCGTGATGGGGTTCGTGCTGGCGTGGTTGCTGGAACCGTCTCGCAGCCTCGCCTACTCCTGGCTGTGGGTTGGCGGGATGGTGGTCTTCGCCGCCTGGACGGTGCGGCGCCGCGCCCCGGAGGTGCCGGGACTGTTCGGCATCGCCCTCGCCGCCCTGCTCCTCGCCGCCGGGGCCACCCTGGGAACCATCTTCGGTCTCGGCATCTTTCCCAACGAGGCCCGCGCCATCGTGCCGCTCGCCGGGATGATGATCGGCAACTCACTCAGCGGCACCGTGCTGTCCGCCCGCCGCGTCACCGACGAGCTGGCCGACAAGCAGCGTGAGGTGGAGGCACGGCTCGCCCTCGGCCAGTCGTCCCGGGAGGCGGCCCGTCCCTACCTCCGGTCCGCCATGCGCACCGCCCTCACGCCCCAGATCGAGTCCACCAAGGCCGTCGGCCTGGTGTTCCTGCCGGGGGCGATGACCGGTCTCATCCTCGCCGGCGTCGACCCCGTCCAGGCCGTGCTGGTGCAGGCGGCCATCATGTACCTCATCCTCGGCGCGGTCGCCACCACCGCCGTCGTCGTCGCTCTCGGGGTGACGCGAAACCTCTTCACCTCGGACCACCGGCTGCGGCCGCTGCGACGGACCGTCACCTGACCCCGACCGGATAAGCTCGGGATCCCCGCGAAGGAGCGAGATGAAGCTCGGTATCACGATGTTCCCCACCGACAGGGCGATCTCCCCGGTCCGGCTCGCCCGGGAGGCCGAGGACAGGGGCTTCGAATCGCTGTGGCTCCCTGAGCACAGCCACATCCCGACCAGTCGCCGGACGCCTCGCGGCGGCGTGGCCGGAGCCGCTCCTCTGCCCGAGAAGTACTGGCGAACCTTCGACCAGTTCGTTGCTCTGGCGGCCGCTTCCTCGGTCACCTCCCGCATCCTGCTCGCCACCGGTGTCTGCCTCGTCGCCCAGCGTGACCCCATCTGGCTCGCCAAGGAGGTCGCCTCGCTCGACACCCTGAGCGGCGGGCGGTTCGTCCTCGGCATCGGCTATGGCTGGAACAGGGAGGAGATGGAGCAGCACGGCGTCGCCTACCGGCAGCGGCGCCAGATCCTGCGGGAGAAGATCCTGGCGATGAAGTCGCTGTGGACCGAGGACGTCGCCTCCTACGACGGCGAGTTCGTGCATCTCGAGCCGAGCTGGGCCTGGCCCAAGCCGGTGCAACGCCCCCACCCTCCGATCGTCCTGGGCGGCGACGCCGGGCCGAAGACACGTGCCGACATCGTCGAGTTCTGCGACGGCTGGATGCCGCTGGGCAACCGCCACCCGGTCGTAGAACGGATCGCGCTGCTGCGGGCAACCGCCGAGGAGGCGGGAAGGGATCCGGACGAGATCGAGATCGGGGTCTACTCGGCCCCCACCGACCCGGCGAAGCTGACCGAGCTGGCGACTGCCGGGGTGCAACGGGCGGTGCTCGACCTGCCCCCGGAGCCCGCCGAAACAGTGCTCCCGCTCCTCGACGAGTACGCCCGGCTGATCGACCAGATCCCCTGACGGCCTCGCCCGGGCGGCCACCACGGAAACGGCACCCTCCGGCGGTCGGGCCGATTCATTGGGGCAGCCCCGTTCGTGCCAGAATTGGTTCACCACAAGCCAGGAGAAATGATGGGCGAATACCCCTCAGAATACGAACTCGACATCGTCCTGCGCGACGGAACGGTGGCTCACTTCAGGCCGGTCAAGGCGGACGACTCCCGCCGCCTGCGAAAGGCCTTCCGGCGGCTCGGAGAACGATCCGTCTACCTCCGCTTCTTCAAGGTCAAGCCCGACCTGACCTACGAGGAGGCCGAGTACTTCACGACGGTGGACTACCTCGATCGGATGGCGCTGGTCGTCATCGAGGACGACGAGATCGTCGGCATCGGCCGCTACGACCGGGACAAGGAGAAGTCGGATTCGGCCGAGGTCGCCTTCGCCGTCGTCGACGACCATCAGAACCGCGGCATCGGCACCGAGCTGCTTCAGCTCCTGACGCTGCACGCCCGCCGCAACGGGATCGCCTCGTTCAACGCCACGGTGCTCGCCGAGAACGCCCAGATGATGCGGCTGTTCCGCAACTCCGGCTACTCGCTGGAGCGGACCCTGGACGAGGGTGTCTACTCGGTGCACTTCCCGATCGAGTACTCCGACGACGCCCGGCGGGCCGAGCTGGCCCACGAGCGACATGCGGTGGCGGCCTCGATCCTGCCGATCCTGTACCCGAAGTCGATCGCGGTGATCGGTGCCAGCCGCAACCTCGCCTCCATCGGCGGCCGCCTCTTCCACAACCTGATCAGCGGCAACTTCAGCGGGTCGCTCTACCCGGTCAACCCCAGCGCCGAATCGGTGCACTCGGTGAAGGCGTTCCCTTCCGTCCTCGACATCCCCGACACGATCGACCTCGCCTACATCGTGGTGCCGGCCCGCTCCGTGCTCCAGGCCGTCGAGGAATGCGCGACAAAGAAGGTACGGGGCCTGGTGGTGATCTCAGCCGGGTTCTCCGAGATCGGAGGCGAGGGCGTCAAGCTGGAGCAAGAGCTGCTCGACATGGCTCGCGACGCCGGGATGCGCGTTGTGGGACCCAACTGCATGGGGGTGCTCAACACCGACAAGGCGGTTCGGCTCAACGGGACGTTCGCCCCAGTGGTCCCCTCCCACGGCAACGTCGCCTTCTCCAGCCAGTCGGGGGCGCTCGGCATCGCCATCCTCAACTACGCCGCCCGCAACAACATCGGCATCTCGTCGTTCGTATCGGTCGGCAACAAGGCTGACATCAGCGGCAACGACCTGCTGCTCGCCTGGGAGGACGACCCCGCCACCGACGTGATCGCCTTCTACCTCGAGTCGTTCGGCAATCCACGCCGCTTCGCCCGCCTCGCACGCCACATCGCCAAGAAGAAGCCGATCGTGGCAGTCAAGTCGGGCCGGAGCACCGCCGGATCCCGGGCCGCCAGCAGCCACACCGGCGCCCTCGCCAGTACCGACACGGCAGTGGAGGCCCTGTTCCGCCAAACCGGCGTGATCCGCACCAACACCCTGGAGGAGCTGTTCGCGGTGACCCAGCTGCTCGCCAGCCAGCCGGTTCCCAAAGGCCGGCGGGTCGGCGTCATCACCAACGCCGGCGGTCCCGCCATCCTGGCTGCCGACGCCATGGAGGCGACCGGGCTCAAGCTGCCCGAGCTGTCGGAGGCGGTCCAGTCCAAGCTGCGTTCCCACCTTCCGACGGAGGCCGCCACCGGCAACCCGGTCGATCTCATCGCCGCCGCCGGACCGGCCGAATACCGGGCCGCCATCGACACCCTGCTCGACTCCGACGAGGTCGACGCGGTGTGCGTCATCTACATCCCGACCTCGCTGGGCGCCATCGATTCGATCACCGCGGTCATCGACGAGGCCGCCAACGAGACCGAGAGCGACAAGACGATCCTGGCCGTGCTGATGGAGCCCGACCTGGGCCCTCGCCAGAAGCTGGAGGGGACCGTGACCGTCCCGTCGTTCGAGTTCCCCGAGACCGCCGCCCAGGCCCTGGGCCGGGCCGTCGTCTACGGCGAGTGGTTGCAGCGGCCCGAGGGGGAGATCCCACTGTTCGAAGACATCACTCCCGACGAGGCGAAGCAGGTGGTTCGGGCAGCACTCGAGCGTATGGGTTCTGACGGCGGCTGGCTCACCCCGAGCGAGGTGACCGACGTACTCGGCGCCTTTGGCTTCTCGCTGCCACAGACGCACTTCGTCACGAGCCGGGAAGCTGCCGCCGAGGCGGCCGAGGCCGTGGGCGGGCCGGTGGCGGTCAAGCTGGTCGCCCCCAGCGCCCTCCACAAGACCGATGTCGGAGGCGTGCTGCTCGGCATCGAGGGAGCCGAGAAGGCCGCCGAGGCCTACGACCAGGTGACCGGCGTCGTCGAGGAACCCGAAGGCGCCCTCATCCAGGAGATGGTGCCCGGCGACCAGGAGGTCCTCATCGGGATGACGGAGGATCCACTGTTCGGAGCCCTCATCGTCTACGGCGGCGGCGGTGTCACCGTCGAGCTGCTGCAGGACGTGGCCTTCCGGATCCATCCACTCACCGACCGGGACGCCTCGGAGATGATGCGGGAGACCCGCTCGTTCCGCCTCCTCGAGGGATACCGCGGCCTTCCCGCGGCCGACATCCCGGCCGTCGAGGAGACCCTGCTGCGGGTGTCGGCGATGATCGACGCCCTCCCCGAGCTGGTCGAGATGGACCTCAACCCGGTCAAGGTGCTGGACCCGGGACGGGGCGTCCGTCTCGTCGACGCCCGGCTCCGAGTCAAGGAGCCGGACGAGCGCTGGCTGCCCGAGTTCAAGGACCTCCCCGCCGTCGCCGACTAGCGGGTCCGCGCCTCGTCCTCGTCGCCGTCGAAGCGGACTTCGACGAGTGGGCTGCGCGCGATCCAGTCGTCGATCCGGGCGCTCACCCCGAGCCGCCGGGTGAGGGGCTCGAGAACGGCCCTGCGCTGCTCGGGATCGGTGATGGGTATCGCCCGCGCCGGGAGGTCGGCGGAGAGGCTCTCCTTGAGATGGAACGTGAAGCGGGGATCCGCCAGCAGGTTGGCGTACCACGACCGCGGCCCCGGAGATCCGGTGAGGTAGAAGCGGCCGTCGAGACGGTGGTACCAGATCTCGATGAGGTGGGGCCGGCCGCTGCGCCTGCCGATCGTGGTGATGTCGACCACCTGGTCGCGGTCGAGCGCCGCCCGCAGTACTCCTTCGTCCATGGTGCCTCCTCATCCCCTCTAGAGACTCACCCCGGGAAGGAGGGACGGAGAGCCGTCACCTCCCCCGTGGGGAGGAACGGCACGGGAGGTGTCCGTGTTCCCGGCCCGCCGGCACCAGCTCACAGACCGCAGCCGCAGCCCATCACCTGCACCGGGCCGAGGTCGTCGCCCTCCCATTGGAAGACGAGGACGTAGGACCCCTCCCAGTAGGAGCCATCGATCACGATCTCCATCGTTCCGTCGAGGTTGAGATCGGCGACGGCGGCCACCGCGAAGGCGTCGACGTAGGAGGGATCCTCCCCATCGGCGATGAAGGAGTTCACCAGGACCGAGGTTGCCACCTCCCCATCGACGATCTTGCGGAGGTACACGATCGAGTAGGCACCGGCTTCGCCCATGTACCCCTGGAGCGGGTCCGCCTTGGCGCTCACGATCACCTCGTCGACACCGTCGCCCTCGAGATCGGTCCGGATCACCTGAGCGAGGTCCACGGTGGCGTCGGCGATGCCGAACCCCCGCATGAGCGACTGGGTGGCCTCGAGGTACGTCGGCGACGCTCCCAGCAACTCGACGGGAGAGGGAACGACGTCACCGTCGGTCTGGATCGCCACCGGGGTGAGTTCGCCGTAGTCGCCGGCGAGGGGAGGCGTCATCTCCACCGTGCGCAACGGAGGCTCGTAGATGTCGCAGGTGTCCACCGGGGTCGAGCCGACCGCGGTCGTGATGGGATCCCCCACCCGCACCACCTGGTAACGCTCTCCGCCCACCACCGGTGGCTCACCCGCCTCGTATTGGGAGAACCAGTCCTGCCCGACCGACCACCCCGGAGTGCAGAACCGGGCGGTCACCACGATGGGGACCGGCTCGGGCGGCATCGTGGTGGTGGTGGTCGTCGTCGTGGTGCTGGTCGTGGTCGTGGTCGACGGGTCGGCGGCGAGGGTGGTGGTCGTCTCCGCTGCGACGCCGGTGGCTCCGGTCGTCGCCGCCGGCTCCGTATCCCGCGTGCACCCGACCACGAGGGTGCCGACGGCGAGGGCGACCACCAACCTGGCACGCAGTGTTCCCGGGCTCATCTCGCGGACTCTACGCCACCGGTCTACGCCGGAGCGCCCGCTCACAAGACGTGCTGGCGTATCCAGGTGTGCATGGCGATGCCGGAGGCGACCCCGGCGTTGATCGAGCGGGTCGAGCCGAACTGGGTGATCGAGCACACCATGGTGCAACGGTCCTGCATGGCGGCCGACAGCCCGGGACCCTCCTGGCCGAAGACGAGCACGCACCGCTCCGGCAACCGCGCCCGTTCGATCGGGGTCGAGCCGGGGAGGATGTCGATGCCCACCAGCGGAAGCTCCGCTCCCTCCGCCCAGGCCACGAACTCCGCCGTGGCGGCATGGTGGCGGACGTGTTGGTAGCGGTCCGTCACCATCGCCCCCCTCCGGTTCCAGCGCCTTCGCCCCACGATGTGCACCTCGGCGGCGAGGAAGGCGTTGGCATTGCGGACGACGGCACCGATGTTGAAGTCGTGCTGCCAGTTCTCGACGGCGACGTGGAACGGGTGGCGGCGCCGGTCGAGGTCGGCCACGATGGCGTCTCGCCTCCAGTAGCGGTAGCGGTCCACCACGTTGCGCCGGTCGCCGCCCGCCAGCAACTCGGGATCGAGGCGCGGATCGTCGGGCCAGGGCCGCGGATGAGGACCCACCCCGATGGGGCGATCCTCCTCTCCGCTCACGGCCGGCGGGTGACTGCCGGGCGCGTCAGTCGCGGACGGCGAGACCGGTGTCGAGATCGAAGAAGTGGCTCGAATCCATGTCGACCGCGACCTCGACCGGGCTCCCCACCTTGGCCGTGCTGTTGGGAGCGAAGCGGCCCGCCACCAGCGTGGTCTCCCGGGACAGGACCTCCTCGGCGGCGGCCTCGTCGCTGATGTCGAGGGCGTCCTCGGAGACCACCGGCTTGGCATCGATGTCGAAGTACACGATCTTTTCGAACCCGAGCGACTCGACGTTCTCCGCCGTCGAGCGGAGCCGCTGATCGGCGGGCGCATCGGTATGCACCGAGGCGTCCTCGAAGTCCTTCGGCCGGAGGCCGAGGACCACGGTCCGGCCCACGTACTGGCGCAGCGCCGGGCGTTTGGTGAAGAGGTCGGACGAGCCGGCCAGGGTCTGGCTCCCGAGGGTGAACACGGGGCGCCCACCTTCCTCGGCGAGTTGGGCTTCCATGAGGTTCATCGACGGGGATCCGATGAAGGCTCCGACGAAGATGTTGTCCGGCTCGTCGAAGAGCGTCTGCGGCTGCGCCACCTGCTGCAGCACGCCGGCGTTGATGACGGCGACCCGGTCGGCCATCGTCATGGCCTCCACCTGGTCGTGGGTGACGTAGAAGGTGGTGACCCCGACCCGACGCACCAGCGACGTGATCTCCGCCCGCATCTGGACCCGCAGCTTGGCATCGAGGTTGGAGAGAGGTTCGTCGAGGAGGAACACCCGCGGATGGCGCACGATGGCCCGACCCATCGCGACCCGCTGCCTCTGCCCACCGGAGAGCTGTCCGGGTTTCCGGTCGAGGATCTCGGTGAGCTCGAGCGTCTTGGCGGCGTCTTCGACCCGCTTCCGCAGTTCGGGCTTCGGCACTTTGGCGAGCTTGAGGGCGAACCCGATGTTCTCGGCCACCGTCATGTGCGGATAGAGGGCGTAGTTCTGGAACACCATGGCGATGTCCCGGTCCTTGGGATGCATGTCGTTGACGATCTCGTCGCCGATGTAGAGCTTGCCGCTCGTGATCTCCTCGAGACCGGCGATCATGCGCAAGGTGGTCGACTTGCCGCAGCCCGACGGACCGACCATCACCAGCAGCTCTCCCTCTTTGATATTCAGGTTGAGATCGGTGACGGCAACGAAGCCGTTCGGGTACACCTTGTTGACGTTTTCAAAGACAACCTCTGCCACAGGCTCCTCCTTCAGCAGTGCGAACGGCCGGGCTCACTCCAACCGAACCGAGCCGGCACCTACCGACCCGGAAACCGTCGAGAGGCACAACCATCTGCCAACGCAGCATGCGCCTCGCACGCGACGTTGGTCCGCCCCGCGATATCGGGTTCGTCCACGACTCTACCGCACCAGGTCCCCCGCTGCCCAGAGAAACCGGACCGCGACCCTCCCGGGAATCGGTATGCGCCCCCCGGTCAAGCGCCGGATCGTCCCCACGGCCGATGCGTCCCGAGCCCGGTCCGGATACGATCGTGCCGATGCACATCCTGGAGGGACCTAGAGGTCGCTACCTGATCGACGGCGCGGTGGCCGTCGGCTTGGCGGTGCTGGTGTTGAGCGGTCTCAACGCCTACTCGGGGACGACCCTCGACGAGTCCTACCGCCGGCCCGACGCCTGGCTGATCATCCTCATCCTGCTGGCGACGCTGTCATTGGCGCTGCGGCGGCGCTACCCGACAACGGTGATGGCGACGGTGCAGATCGCATGGATGATCGAGGTCGCCCTCTCCTACCCGGACACCATGTCGGTGTTCGGGCTCGGCGTGGCGCTCCACGCCGTCGGCTCCAACCTCCCGCCGCAACGATCCCGCGTTGTCGCGTTCGTCAGCATCGGCACGGCGCTGGCTTGGACCGGGCTGGGTGTGCTCATCCAGAGCGACGTCGGCCCCGACAGCCTGCTGACGATGGGCGCATTCAGCCTCTTCGCCTGGCTTCTCGGCCGGGAGGTGTCGGTGCGGCAGCTCCGCACCGAGGATCTGGAGCGCCGCGCCTCCGCCGCCGAACGCGACCGGGAGCAGCGGGCCCGTGAGGCCGTGACGGAGGAGCGGATCCGCATCGCTCGGGAGCTGCACGACGTCGTCGCCCACGACATGACGGTGATGACGGTACAGGCGGCCGCCGCCCGCCGCACTCTCCACCGCGATCCCGCCAAGGCGGAGATCGCGCTCGAAGCAGTCGAACAGGCCGGTCACGAGGCTCTCACCGAGATGCGACGTCTGCTCGGCATGTTGCGCACCAGCCTCCCGGAGGCCCGGACCCCACAGCCGGGACTGGTGCGGATCACTCAGCTCGTGACGCAACTCGAGGAAGCCGGCCTTCCAGTGGAGTTGGCCATCGAAGGCGACGCTCGGCCGCTGCCGCCGGGGATCGACCTCAACGCGTTCCGGATCATCCAAGAATCGCTCACCAACGCCCTCAAGCATGGCGGCCCCGACACCCGGGCCTCCCTCCGTCTCATCTACCAGCCCGACCGCATCACGATCGAGATCAACGACGATGGAAGAGGTGCGGCCGAGGAGCTGGCGACACCCGGCGAATACGGCCAAGGCCTGGTCGGGATGCGTGAGCGCGTTTCCCTGCTCGGAGGCGATCTCACCGCCGGACCCCGCCGCGGCGGTGGCTACCGGGTCCGTGCCGAACTCCCGCTCGGTGCCCTGTGAGCAAGCCGGTTCGTGTCCTCGTGGTCGACGACCAGGCTCTGGTGCGGGCCGGGTTCGTGATGATCCTCGAGGCCGAGAACGACTTCCTCGTGGTCGGAGAAGCCGCCAACGGGATCGAGGCAGTCGCCGAGGCGCGGCGCCTCCGGCCCGACGTGGTCCTGATGGACATCCGCATGCCGGAGATGGATGGGCTCGACGCCACCCGTGAGCTGTGCGCGTCGCCGCGGCCCGGTGGGCACTGCCCCCGGGTTCTCATCCTCACCACCTTCGACCTCGACGAGTACGTGTTCGAGGCGTTGCGGGCCGGCGCCAGCGGGTTCCTGCTCAAGGACACCCCGCCCGACGATCTGGTGGCGGCGATCAGGATCGTCGCCGGCGGCGACGCCCTGCTCGCCCCTTCCGTCACCCGGCGTCTCCTCGCCGAGTTCGCCCGGGTCCCGGCGGGGGCCCGGCCCTCCGCGGCATTGGACCAGCTCACCGAGCGGGAACAGGAGGTGCTGCGCCACCTCGCCCGCGGCCTCTCCAACGCCGAGATCGCCGAGGCACTCTTCGTGTCGGAAACCACGGTGAAGACCCACATCTCGCACATCCTCACCAAGCTCGACCTGCGAGATCGGGTCCAGGCTGTCGTGACGGCATACGAGTCGGGCCTCGTCGTCCCTGGCGACCCCCCCGACTGACCTCCCTCGCCCCCGACTCATCCCCGCGAACGATCCGGATATCGGCCTGGCGGCTGACGACGCGGCGCATCTCACCCGGTACCTTGACGGCGCCACATCAACCGAAGGGGAAGGCACATGACCACACCATCTCCCACGACGTCCACTCGCGTCGCCGCCAGGATGGAAGAGGGGACCAAGATCTACGGCAAGGGCGACGCTGAGGTCCACGCCCTGCGGGGGGTCACGGTCGAGTTCGAACGGGGCCGCTTCACCGCCATCATGGGACCGTCCGGCTCGGGCAAGTCGACGCTGCTGCACTGCATCGCCGGCCTCGACACCCTCACCGACGGCAAGGTCTACCTCGGCGACGTCGAGCTCGGGTCCCTCAACGACCGGGAACTCACCCTGCTGCGGCGCCGCCAGGTGGGCTTCGTGTTCCAGTCGTTCAACCTCATCCCGACCCTCAACGCCCGCGAGAACATCCTGCTCCCGCTCTCGATCGCCGGCGCCAAGCCGGATGCCGCCTGGTACGACCAGGTGATCGCAACCGTCGGGCTGTCAGACCGGCTCAGCCACCGCCCCACCGAACTCTCCGGTGGCCAGCAGCAGCGGGTGGCCGCGGCGCGCGCCCTCGTCTCCCAACCCGAAATCGTCCTGGCCGACGAGCCGAGCGGCAACCTCGACTCGAAGGCGAGCGGTGAGCTGCTCAGCTTCATGCGGCGCGCCGTCAAGGAGTTCGGGCAGACCATCGTCATGGTGACCCACGACCCGGTCACCGCCAGCTACGCCGACCGCATCGTGTTCCTCGACGACGGCCAGATCGTCGACGAGATGTTCGATCCCACGTCCGACGCGGTCCTCGACCGCATGAAGAGCTTCGGAGCCTGACGCCATGATCAAGACCACCTTGAAGGGCATCATGGGCCACAAGCTCAGGCTGCTCTCGACCGCCCTGTCGGTGATGATCGGCGTCGGCTTCATCGCCGGCACCTACATCTTCACCGACACCATCAACGTCACCTTCACCGACCTGTTCGACAACGTCTACGCCGGACAGGACGTCATCGTGCGGTCGCACACCGAGTACTCGGCCGGCTACGACGAACCACCGCCCTTCGACGAGCAGGTTCTCGGCACGGTCCAAGCCGTTCCCGGCGTCGCCGCCGCCAGCGGCAACGCCGATGGCTTCGCCGTGATCTACGACAAGAACGGGGATGCCATCGTGCCGATGGGCCCGCCGACCCTTGGCGGCTCGTGGACCGAGGACCCGCGTCTCACCGGCAATACCGAGCTCCGGGAGGGACGGGGACCTGAAACATCCGCCGAGGTCGCCATCGACGCCGCCACGGCACACGACAACGACCTGCAGGTAGGCGACACGGTCACGATCCAGACGCCCGGAGGGGTCGGGCAGTACCAGCTCGTCGGCATCGTCGGGTTCGGCGAAACCGACAACGTGGCCGGAGCCACCTACGCCGCCTTCACCCTGCCCGAGGCCCAGACCCTGTTCGGCCTCGAAGGTGAGTTGAGCTCGATCACCGTGCTGGGGGACGAGGGGATCGACCCGGCCGTGCTCCGCGACCGGATCGTGAAGGCCCTGCCGCAGGGCGTGGACGCCGTCACCGGCGCCGACCAATCCGCCGAGGCTTCCGCGCAGCTCCAAGAGTCGCTCGGCTTCATACGCACCGCGCTGCTCGTCTTCGCGCTGGTGGCGGTGTTCGTCGCCTCGTTCATCATCCAGAACACGTTCCGCATCATCGTCCGGCAACGGCAGCGCGAGCTCGCCCTGCTACGGGCGGTCGGCGCCACCGGAACCCAGGTGGTGTGGATGGTGGTGATCGAGGCGCTGCTGGTGGCGCTGGTCGCCTCGATCGTGGGCATCGCCTTCGGATTCGTCATCTCGATCGGGTTGACCGGGATCATGAGCGGGATCGGCTTCGACATGCCCTCGTCGACGGCGCCGCTGGCGGCCCGCACCATCATCGTGTCCCTGGCGGTGGGCATCCTGGTCACGGTGGGCGCCGCGGTGCTGCCGGCGATCCGGGCCTCCCGCATTCCGCCGGTGGCCGCCCTGCGCGACACCGACATCCGACTCCGGATGTCGCCGCGTCGGCGCATCGCCGTCGGGTTGGTCTCGCTGCTGATCGGCAGCGTCCTCATCGGATTCGGGCTCGCCGGCAAGGAGCTCGGGCCGCTCAACGCGCTCGCCATGGTCGGGCTCGGGTCGCTGATCGTGTTCCTTGCCGTGTCGATGCTGAGTTCGACGGTGGTCAAACCCATCGCCTCGGCACTGGGGCTCCCGCTCCGGCGTGCCGACCGGGTCACCGGATCCCTCGCGGTCGACAACTCGATCCGTAAGCCGCGGCGCACCGCCACCACGGCGTCGGCGCTGATGATCGGCCTCGCTCTGGTGGCATTCTTCTTCGTGCTCGGCGACTCGATCAAGGCCTCCACCGGAGCCGCCATCGAGCACGGGCTGCGTGCCGACTACGTGCTCAGCGTCGACGGCTTCGCCGGCGGGTTCAGCCCCGACCTCGGCAACACGTTGCGGGAGAACCCGGATTTCGCGGCGGTCACCAACCTCCGCATCGGCTACTGGGATCAGGACGGCACCAACCAGATGCTCATGGGCATCGACGCCACGACCACCGACCAGACGATCTTCCTCGACGTCACGCAAGGCAGCCTCGACGATCTCGCCGCCGGCGGCGTCTTCGTGTACGAGGGCACCGCCAGCGACGAAGGGTGGAGCCTGGGCGACAGGATCCCGATGGGCTTCAACGCCACCGGGCTGCAGCAGGTCGAGATCGTCGGCATCTACGGCGAACAGAACGTGGTGCAGAGTTCGTTCCTCGTCGGGCTCGACTTCTACCAGCAGAACTTCTCCGGCTACGGCACCGACACCGACTTCGTGCTGGCGGTCAAGACCGCCGACGGGGTCTCACCACAGACGGCCCGCGCCGCCCTCGACGCCGCTGCCGCCGACTACCCGAACGTGACGGTGCGGGACCAGGTCGAGTACCGGCAGTCACAGGAAGACCAGGTGAACACCTTCCTCGTGATGTTCAACGCTCTGCTCATCCTGGCCGTCATCATCGCCCTCATCGGCATCACCAACACCCTGGTGCTGTCGATCTTCGAGCGCACCCGCGAGATCGGCCTGCTGCGAGCCGTCGGTATGACCCGCTGGCAGGTTCGCCGTATGGTGCTGTGGGAGTCGATCATCGTGGCCATCATCGGGGCCCTGCTCGGTATCGTGGTTGGGCTGGTGTTCGGCGCCGCCGTCACCTCCGCCCTCGGCGATCAGGGCATCACGGAACTGTCGATTCCGCTCACCCAGATCATCGGGCTGGTGGTGTTCGGCGCCTTGGTCGGCGTGGTCGCATCGATCGCTCCCTCCCGCAAGGCGGCCAAGCTCAACGTGCTGGAGGCCATTTCCTACGAGTGATTCCCGACATACAATGAAGGGATGGACACCGACCTCGCAGACGTCGTCCGCCGGCTCCTCGAGACGGCGAAGCGCCTCGACAACCTGCCCGCCTCGGCGGTGACGGAACGTCTCGATCTGCGCGAGCACCTCCGGGCCCTCCAGGCGAGGGCCCGGGCGCTGCAGGGCCGGGTCAGCATCGACCTCTCCGGCGATTCCGTTTCCGTCGAGGTCGACCACCGGCGGCGCCGGGCCGGCCGGAGGCGACGGCGGCAGGAAGCGCTGTCCGAGACGGAGCTGGCACGGGACCTGGCGGAGCTGCGAGCCCGCCTCGCCGAGATCGAGAACGTCTGATCGGCAGCGACGGCGCCCCCGCCCATCGCGGCCGGCAGGTTCAGGGACTCGTTTCCCGCAGGTCCGCTTCGACCATGAGGGCGACCAGCTCGTCGAATCCGACCTTTGCCTCCCAGCCGAGCTTCTCGCGGGCCTTGGTGGGATCGGCGAGCAGCAACTCGACCTCGGCCGGGCGGAAGTAGCGGGGGTCGACCCGCACCAGGACCCTTCCCGCCGGGTCCATCCCGACCTCGTCGACTCCCTCGCCGCGCCATTCGATCGGCATCCCGGCGAAGGCGAAGGCCTTCTCGCAGAACTCCCTGACCGAGTGCTTCTCGCCGGTTCCGATCACGTAGTCGTCGGGTTCGTCCTGCTGCAGCATGAGCCACATCGCCTCGACGTAGTCGCCGGCATAGCCCCAGTCGCGCTCGGCGTCGAGGTTTCCGAGGTGCACGGGACGCTCCCGTCCCCGCTTGATGGAAGCCACGGCACGGGTGATCTTTCTGGTCACGAACGTCTCGCCACGGCGAGGCGACTCGTGGTTGAAGAGGATCCCGTTGGCGGCGAAGGCCCCGTACGCCTCCCGATAGTTGCGGGTGATGTGAAACGCGTACACCTTGGCGGCGGCGTACGGGCTGCGTGGGTGGAAGGGGGTCTTCTCCGATTGGGGGATCTCGACGACCTGGCCGAACATCTCCGAGGACGATGCCTGGTAGAAGCGGGTGTTGAGCCCGGTGTCCCGCACCGCCTCGAGGAGGCGGAGGGTCCCGAGTCCGGTGACGTTGCCGGTGTATTCGGGCACGTCGAACGACACCTTGACGTGGGACTGGGCACCGAGGTTGTAGATCTCGTCGGGGCGGCCGGTCCGGATGAGGTGGTTCACCGCCGACGAGTCTCCAAGCTCGGAGTACACCAAGCGGAGGCGCAGGTCGGGCTCGTGTGGATCCTGGTAGATGTGGTCGATGCGACCGGTGTTGAACGACGAGGAACGGCGGATCGTGCCCCACACCTCGTAGCCCTTGGACAGCAGCAGCTCGGCCAGGTACGACCCGTCCTGACCGGTGATCCCCGTGATGAGGGCCGTCTTCCCGTTGCGGTCCGGTCGTTCAGTCACCCCTCACTCCCCTTCCGTCGGATGCTCCTGTGTAATGGGTCGCGAACCAGTCGTAGGTGGCCCGGAGCCCTTCCTCCAGCGTCGTCTGATGACGCCATCCGAGCCGATGGAGTCGGGTCACGTCGAGCAGCTTGCGTGGGGTTCCGTCCGGCTTGGAGGTGTCCCACACCACCTCGGTCTCGGGGGCCACGATGGTGCGGATCAGCTCGGCCAGCTCGCGGATCGAGACCTCCTCGCCGGTCCCGACGTTGACGTGCCCGGGCCCGGGGTAGTGGCGCATCAGGTAGACACAGGCGTCGGCGAGATCGTCGACGTAGAGGAACTCCCGCTTGGGTGAACCGGTCCCCCACACCACCACCTCCCGGTCCCCTCGCAGCGCGGCCTCGTGGAAGCGGCGCATCAGGGCCGCCGCCACGTGGGAGTCGGTGGGGTGGAAGTTGTCACCGGGTCCGTAGAGGTTGGTGGGCATGGCCGAGATGAAGTCGTCGCCGTACTGGCGCCGGTACGACTCGGTCAGTTCGATGCCGGCGATCTTGGCGATGGCGTAGGGCTGGTTGGTGGGCTCCAGGTACCCCCCGAGAAGCTGGTCCTCGCCCATGGGCTGGTGGGCAAGCTTCGGGTAGATGCACGAGCTACCCAGGTAGAGGAGCCGGGTGACCTCGAAGCGGTGCGCCGCCGCGATGACGTTGGCGGCGATCATGAGGTTGTCGTAGACGAAGTCGGCCGGCCGGGTGCTGTTGGCCATGATTCCGCCGACGGTGCCTGCAACGAGGAAGACGTACTCGGGGCGCTGCGACGCGAAGAAATCCTCGACCGCGTCCTGGCGGAGCAGGTCGACCTCGGCACGGGATGGCGTCAGCAGGTTCGAGAACCCCTCCCTCTCGAGGCGGCGTACCACGGCGGAGCCGACCAGGCCGCGGTGGCCCGCGACGTAGACACGGGCGCCGGTCGGGAGAGAGAAGGCCATGCCGGAGAATCTAGCATTCGGCACCGAAACGCCTCACGGCCGCGAATCGGCGGCCACCCCGGAGAGGATGCAGATGACATCGCAGACAGGAATCCGCCTCGTCCTCGCCACCACGATGGTCGCGCTGGTGGCAGGGGCCGTCGCCTGGGCGGCCGGGGTGTCGACCGCAGCCGATGCGATGTGGGGGGCCGGCGGGGCGGTGGCACTGGTCCCGCTGCTCGCCGGGTTCGTCGACAGCATCCGGCAGCGGGAGGTCGGGCTCGACATCGTGGCGCTCCTCGCAATCGGGGGCTCCCTCGCCCTCGGCGAGTTCCTCACCGCCGCCATCATCGGCCTCATGCTGGCGACCGGCCAGGCACTGGACGGCTACGCCGCTGCCCGGGCGGAACGGGACCTGACCTCCCTGCTGGCACGCGCACCCAAGCTGGCCCACCGCTACCGGGACGGCGTCCTCGTCACCGTCGCCATCGAAGACGTCGCGGTGGGCGACCACCTGGTGGTCAAGCCCGGCGAGGTCATCCCGGTGGACGGGGTGGTGGCCGAAGGCGTCGCCGTCATCGACGAGTCCGCCCTCACCGGAGAGGCCCGACCCGTCGAGCGTGGCGAAGGCGACCGGGTACAGAGCGGAACCGTCAACGGCGCCGGGTCGCTTCAGATGTACGCCACCGCCACCGCCGAGCACAGCACCTTCGCCGGGATCATCCGCCTGGTGCAGACCGCGCGGGACTCGAAGGCCCCGACGTCCCGGCTCGCGGACAAGTACGCCCTCGGGTTCGTGCCCCTCACCCTGCTGCTGGCGGGCGGAGCCTGGGTCGTCTCCGGCGACCCGGTGCGGGCCCTCGCCGTGCTGGTGGTGGCGACACCGTGCCCGCTGCTGCTGGCGGTCCCCATCGCCGTCGTCTCCGGCATCTCCCGGGCGGCTCGGCGCGGGATCATCATCAAGGGCGGCGGGGTGCTGGAGCGCCTCGCCGTCGCCGAGATCCTCATCGTCGACAAGACGGGAACCCTCACCATGGGCGAACCCCGGGTGGCGGGGACGGTGCTGCTGGGCGAATGGAACGACGTCGGCGAGCTGCTCCACCTCGCAGCGTCGCTCGACCAGATGTCGAATCACCTTCTCGCCACCGCTCTCGTCCGGGCGGCCCGGGACCGGGGTTTGCATCTCGCGTTCCCCCGCAACGTCACCGAGGTTCCCGGGGCCGGCGTGTCAGGCGACGTCGAGGGGCGCCGGGTGTCGGTCGGGAGCCTCGACTGGGTCGCCGGAGACGAGGCGGGCCGGGAGCAGCTGCTCACCTACAAGCGGCAGGCAGCCCGTGAGCCGACCATGAGCGTGTTCGTCGCCGTCGACGGCACCCCCGCAGGGATCTTCGAGCTCGACGATCCGCTCCGCACCGACACTCCGCGCACCCTCCGGCTGCTGCGGCGGGCCGGCATCTCCCGAGTCGTGATGGCCACCGGTGACCACCCGATGGTCGCCGAGTCGGTCGGGGCCGCCCTCGCCGTCGACCAGGTGCTGGCGGAGCGTTCGCCCGCGGAGAAGGTCGACGCGGTGCGCCGGGCGGTGGCGGAGGGAACGACCGTGATGGTGGGGGACGGCATCAACGACGCTCCGGCCCTGGCAGCGGCCGACGTCGGGGTCGCCATGGGAGCCCGGGGAGCCACCTCGTCGTCGGAGGCGGCGGACGCGGTGCTCGTGGTCGACCGGCTCGACCGGCTCGCCGAGGCGATCACGATCGCGCAGCGCTCCCGCCGAATCGCAGTCGAGAGTGCCCTCCTCGGCATGGGTCTGTCGCTGGTCGCCATGGGCGCGGCGGCGGTGGGTCTGCTCCCTCCGGTGGCCGGGGCCCTGCTTCAGGAGGGGATCGACGTCGTCGCCATCCTCAGCGCCCTACGGGCGCTACGGGATCGCAGCTTCGGTGCGGCCCGACCGCAGCTTCCCGCCGACCTGTCGGAGCGGCTCCGCTCCGAGCATGAACACCTCATGCCGGCCCTGGAGCAGCTCGAGGTGGTGGCGGACCGGCTGGACCGCATTCCCCCGGCGGAGGCCAAGGAGGAGCTGGAACGCATCGACTGTTTCCTGCAGGAGGACATCGTCCCCCACGAAGCCGGCGAGGAGCGGGAGGTGTATCCGCAGCTCACCGCCCTCATCGGCGGCGAAGACCCGCTCGCCCCACTGAGCAGGACCCACGGCGAGATCTTCCACCTTGCCGGGCTCTACCACCGCCTCATCGAGGGCATCGGCGCCGAGGGACCGGGAACGCTCGAGCTGCGGGACGTCCGCCGGGTGCTGCACAGTCTCCACGCCATCCTGCGCCTCCACTTCGATCAGGAAGAGGAGCTCTACCTCTCCCTCGACGACAACTACCTGGAGGCCCGGTCCCCGCAGTCCTGACCCACCTGCACCCAACCCAGGCTCCAGACCATCAGAACCCGGCCTCACAGCCCACGGTTCGAGGTGAGGATGCGGCCACGGA
>CAYUDA010000002.1:0-27896 GCA_964443425.1 uncultured Acidimicrobiaceae bacterium | reverse complement strand
AGCCGTTCCGAAGCGGTCAAACACCATCGCGTCGGTGATACCCAACGGCAACCGATCGCCCACCGCCGGGGCCGGGTCGCTCGACCGCATCACGACGGGCGCTCCCGCCACCTCCAACGTCGTGAGGCGGTATGGCCCGAGATCCTCGACGGCGGTGACCGTGCCCGTCGTCCTCGATCCCGGTTCGACGACGACGTCCTCGGGACGGAACCCGACCTCGACGCTCAACCCGACGCTGCGATCCAGATCCGGCATCCAGGCCCGGATCTTGAGGCCGTTGCGGCGCAGCCAGAACCCGCCGTCGCCTCGCTCGACCCGCAGCTCGATCAGGTTCATGGGCGGCGAGCCGACGAACGTCGCCACGAACCGGTTGACCGGATGCCGGTAGACCTCCAGCGGGGGGCCGATCTGCTGCAGCCGGCCGTCGGCGATCACCGCGAGGCGGTCGGCCTGGGCCATGGCCTCGTCGGGATCGTTGGTGGCGTACACCGTGGTGACGTCGTATCCCTGCTGGATCATCTTCAGCTCGCGCCGAGTCGCCACCCGGTGGGAGGGCTCGATGTTCGCCAGCGGCTCGTCCATCAGGAAGAGGTCGGGGACCCGCACCATGCAGCGGGCGATCTGAGCAAGGTGGCGCTGGCCCTCCGAGAGTTGTTGCGGCATGGCGTTCTGCACACCCTGGAGGGATCTCGCCCGCACTTCGGCGCCAACCCGGCGCTCGATCTCCTCCGGCTCGACCTTCCGGATCCGCAGCGGGAACCCGACGTTGCGGGTGACGTTCATGCGCGGGTAGAGGACCGCCTGCTGGAACACCATGGCGACGTTGCGCTGGTACGGCTCGATGTCGTTCATGACCGTGCCGTCGAAGAGGATCGACCCGTACTCGGGCCGTTCCAGGCCGGCGAGAAGCCGGAGCAGCGTGGTCTTGCCGCACCCTGAGGGCCCGATGACGGTGAGCAGCTCACCGTCGGCGACGTGGAAGGAGACGTCCTCGAGGACGACGCGGTCCCCGTACCGGAACCCCACCTGATCGAGAAGCACTTCCGCCATCTCACCCCGAGTCTATGCGCGCCGCGGCGTCGTCCTCCATCCGGCCGGGGCGGTTCCGCTCCCGGAGGAGATGGGACTAGTGCATCCGGCATCGAAGGGAACCATGCTCGATGATTCGACCCGCGGTGCCGACCCTATGGAGCAGGAACGAAAGGCACCCGATGCGCAGCAACCGCCTCCAAATCGCCCTCGATCGACTCGAGGCGCACCGCGTCGAACTCGAATCGCAGATCATCTCGGATCTCGAGGTCCAGTTCGATCCCGGCGAGGACGGCATACGCGCAACCACACTCACCTCGTCGACCGCTGGTGGAACCCCGGAGGTGTTCGTCCCCATCGACCACCCCACCGTCAACGACACCGGCACCACGCTCGGCTGGATCGACTGAACCAGTTCACGCCGTGCGCCGCAGAGATCCCGGCCTGAGAAGGGCCGGGATCGTGCGTTGCGGGTCCGGCGCCGGTACCCGTCCCTCGTCTTCCCCCCGATGACGACGACCCGCCTGCTGTGTCGCGGACTCGCCCGGAGATGTCCGGTGTGCGGTCAAGGCGGCCTGTTCCATCGCTGGTTCGTCATGGTGGAGCGTTGCCCTCGATGCGGCCTGCGCTTCGAACGCATCGACGGACACTTCACCGGCGCCCTCGGACTCAACACGATCGCGGGAGTCGTGGCGGTCTGCCTGGCGCTGACCATCGGGGTCGCCGCCACCCTCCCCGAGATCCCGGTTCCGACGCTGGTCGGGGTAGTCACCGCCGTCGGCGTCGTCGTCCCCCTCGTGTGCTACCCGTTCTCCAAGACGGTGTGGACCGCCATCGACCTTCGCATGCGCCCGCTCGAGCCCGACGAGGTCCGCCCCGAGTACCGGGACGCGGCCGGGTCCACCTGATCAGGTGGCGGGGTCCGCCCCGCCTTCCAACTCGGCGGCGAGGGCTGCCAGCGCCAGGGCACGGTGGCTGACGCGGTTCTTCTCGTCGGCGGCAAACTCGGCGAGGGTCCGGTCGCCGACCACGAACACCGGGTCGTAGCCGAAACCCTCGGTCCCGCGCCGCTGCAGCCCGATCGAGCCCTCCAGAACCCCTTCGACCAGCAGCTCGGCACCGGAGGCATCGACCACCGCGACGACGGTGCGGAAGCGAGCCCGCCGATCGGGCGCCCCTTCCATCATGGCGAGCAGCTTGTCCACGTTCTGGTCGTAGCCGGCGTCCGGGCCGGCGAAACGGGCGGCCCGTACCCCGGGAGCCCCGCCGAGGGCATCGACCTCGAGCCCGGTGTCGTCGGCGAGCGCAGCCAGACCGGTGGAGTCCCGCACCGCCCTCGCCTTGAGCAGGGCGTTACCCTCCAGGGTGTCCTCGGTCTCCTCCACGTCGGGCCAGTCGAGCCCCCGCACCACTTCGATTCCGAGATCGAGCGCCGCAAGCACCTGCTCGACCTCACGCACCTTGTCGGGGTTCTTGGAGGCAACCACCACCCGCGACAGGTCCACGGTCATCGTTCGCGGGCAACACGCTGGTGGTCCACCAGGGTGGTGATCCCAACCGCGGCCAGGTCGAGCATGCGGTCGAGCTGACCACGGTCGAAGGCGGATCCCTCGGCCGTACCCTGCACCTCGATGAGTTTCCCGGAGCCGGTCATCACCACGTTGCAGTCGACGTCGGCGGCAACGTCCTCGGCGTAGTCGAGGTCGAGGAGCGCATCCCCTCCGGTCAGTCCCACCGATACCGCGGCCACGTGCTCGACGATCGGGTTGGCGGCCAGCGTCCCGCGCCCGACCAGGACGTCGCAGGCGTCGGCGAGGGCTACCCAGGCGCCGGTGATGGCGGCGGTGCGGGTCCCACCGTCCGCTTGGAGCACGTCACAGTCGACTCGAGCGGTGATCCCGGACATGGCGGAGAGGTCGACCGCCGCCCGCAGCGAGCGGCCGATGAGACGCTGGATCTCCTTGGTGCGACCCCCGCTGATCGAACGGCGCGGGATGCGCTCGTTGCCCGATCCGGGCAACATGGCGTACTCGGCGGTGACCCATCCCCGGTTGCTGTCGCGCATCCAGGGAGGCACGTCGAGATCGAGGGACACGGTGCACAGGACGCGGGTCCGGCCCACCTCGATCAACACCGAGCCGGGGGTCATCTCGGTGTAGCCGCGATGCAGCACCACCGGGCGCAACTCGTCGGGACGCCGCCCTTGTCGCATACCTCCGCCTCTCCTCACTCGCCTCATATGGTGAACACGGCGCCGGGCCGGGCCAGCTCCGGCACCCTGCCGTAGGGGCCGGCCGCTTCGGCCACCGACCGCCGCGGATCCAGGGTAGGCCCGATGTGGGTCAGGATGAGACGGTCCACCGCGGCGTCGGCGGCGATGGCGCCGGCTTCCTCCGCCGTCAGGTGGAACGGGTAGTCGCGGGCGGCGCCCGGCCCCTGCAAGGTGGCCTCGCACAACAGCACGTCCGCGCCGGGTGCCAGCACCTCCAGCCCGGCGCCGGGCCCGGTGTCGCCGCTGTAGACGAGGGAACGGTCGCCTGCCTCGAAACGGACCGTGAGGGCCGGGACCGGGTGGGCCGCGGTGGCGAACCGCAGCGTGATCCCCCCTACGGTGGTGGCGTCACCATCGCCGACCTCCGAGAAGGCGAGCACCTGGCGGAAGCGGTGATCGGCGCCGGCCCGGGCGAACGCCGCCAGATGCTCGGTGGCCTGGGACGGCACGAACACCGGGAGCGGCCCCCCGCTCCCGGGGCCATGCTCCAGGTAGCCGTAGAGGGCGAAGAGGTCGATGCAGTGGTCGGCATGGACGTGGCTGATCACGACGGCGTCGAGGTCGTCCGGGTCGACCTCGTCGAGTAAGGCGAGGAACGTGCCGCTGCCGGCATCGCACCACACCCAGGTGCCCTCATGGTGGATGAGGTACCCGGAGGCCGGATTGTCGGCCACCGGGCAGGCGGCCGAGCAGCCGAGCACCGTCAGGTCCATGGGGAAACCCTACCGGCCGTGACCATCACCTCGCGTACCCGGCCCTCCTCGATCCGGTATCCCCGCAGCTGGGGCGTGCCGGTCAGCGGTCCGACGATGAGGTACAGCCAATCGGGGTCGAGGGCACCGGCAACGTCGTCGGCGGACGGGACCGCCGGCGCCGCGGGATGCGAGTGGAACGACCCCACCAGGAACCGTCCCGTCGCCTCGGCGTGGCGCCACAGATCGTGGTGAGCGACCGGATCGACCGTGAAGCGGCGGGTCGAGTGCTCCACGTTCTCGGTGGGGTGGGCCGCCAGCACGTTGCCGACCGCATCGCCCTCCAGCAACCCACAGGCTTCCTCGGGGTCGCATCGGCGTGCCTGCTCCAAGATGACACGGAGCACCTCGCGGTCGACGAGCACCTGCTCCGGTTCCCCGAGTAACGCCCTCGCCTCCTTGGCCCGGGCCGGAGCCACCTCGAGGCGGACCCGGTAGGAGGCGAAGAACCCCGGGTTGAGACCGCCCTCGTCATCGGCCCGGATAGCCGCCGGGATCCCGGCGGCGGCGAGCAGGGCGCGGGCGATCTCGGCGTCACCCCGGGTGAGGTAGCCGGCGACGGTGCACAGGCGGGCGGGCTCCATTCCCCTTGACGCTACCCCGGACGCGGCGGCGGGCCGGGCACCAAGCCCGGCGCGCCGTCTCGCTTCGTCACATCAGGAACAGGCGCCGTCCCAGTTGGCGTCGAGGCCCGAGAGGAACGTGTCGACCGCGGCCGATCCGGTGAGCCCGGCGTTGCCGCAGAGACGGGTGTAGTCGGGACCTGCCTGCAGGTTGGACCACCCGGTGATTACTCCGTCGCTGATGGCGCCGCTCAGCACGTTGCCGTTGAGCTTGAGACTCGTGAGCGCCGTCAGATTGTTGAACGACGCCGGGATCGCACCCGTGAGCAGGTTGCGGGCGAGCCGCAACCGGCGCAGCTGGCTGAGACTCCCGAGCTGGGTCGGCAGGGTGCCGTCGAGGTTGTTGTCCTCGGCCTCGAGGTTCTGCAGGTTGCTCAGGCTCCCCAGCGCCCCCGGGATCGATCCGGTCAGGGCGTTGTTGTTGAGGTACAGGCCGCGCAGCATCGAAATGGTCCCCAACCCCGAGGGGATCGACCCGGTGAGGGCGTTGCCCGACAGGTTGAGGTACTCGAGCGCCACCAGGTCGGCCAGGTCGGCCGGGATCGTGCCGCTCAGGTGGTTCTGTTGCAGATCGAGATACGTGACGTGCCGCTGGGCGGGAGCCTGGTTGCAGTGGGTCACCCCGTACCAGGCGCCGCCACACGGGTTCGCCTCCTCCAGCCAACCGGCGTTGTTGGTCCAGTTGGGACCGTCGGTGGCGCCGTAGAGGGCGACGAGGGCCTCGCACTCGCTCGACTGGATGCCGAGCACGCCGTCGCAGTTGAAGGCGACGTGGATCGCCAGAACCTTGGTGGCGGTGCGGGCCGCGTCGTCGGTCACCATCACCGTGAACGTGAAGTCCCCGGCGAGGTCTGCCGTGCCCGTGATGGTGCCGTTGGTCAGAAGGCTGAGGCCGTCCGGCAGCGCTGTCGAGCCGTCGGCGAGACCCCACGTGTAAGGGGCGGTCCCGCCGCTGGCCGCCAGCGGCGCCGAGTAGGCGACACCGGTGGAGCCGTCCGGCAGCGTGCTGGTGGTGATCGACAGCGACCCGGTCACCGTGATCGAGAGAGCACGGGTGGCGGTGTTGGCGGTGCCGTCGGTCACCTCGACCGTGAAGCTGGAAACCCCGGCCACTGTCGGCGTGCCGCTGATGACGCCGGAGCCGGCGTTGAGCGACAGCCCGGCCGGCAACGCCCCGGCCGACACCGCCCAGGTGTAGGGCGTCGAGCCGCCCGCCGCGGTGAGCGTGGCGGAGTACGGCGTGCCGGTGGTGCCGCCAGCGAGGGACACCGTGGTCACCGCAACTTCGCTGCCGACGGTGATGATCGTCAGCATGGCGCTGGCGGTGCGGCCGTCGGCGTCGGTCACGTTGACGGTGAAGTCGGCGTCACCGACCACCGAGGGGGTGCCGGTGATGGCGCCGCTGGAGGACAGGGAGAGGCCGGTGGGCAGCGACCCGCTCACCTTGGTCCAGGTGTACGGAGCGAGACCCCCGGTGGCGCCCAAGGACTGGGAGTAGGCGGAGCCGACCGCCGCGGCGGGCAGGCTCTTGGTGGCCACCGCCAGCGGGCTCACCACGGTGAGCGACAGGTCGGCGTTGGCTTCCTTGCCGTTGGCGTCCACCAAATTGACCGTGAAACTGGACGTCCCAGGGAACGATGGGGCTCCGCTGAGGGTCCCGTCGAGGTTGAGCAGCATGCCGGAGGGAACGTCACCCGAGGTGATCGTCCACACGTACGGCTGGGTCCCGCCGATGGCGGCGAGGCTGCGCGAGTAGCTGACGCCCACCGTCGCCGACGGCAGGCTCGAGGTGGTGATGACGGGCCGGTTGGCGATCGCCCGCCGCAGGAACGCCGCCATCTGACCACGCGTCACCGCATCGTCGGGGCAGTAGTGGCTGTTGGTCGGCGGGTTGCAGCCGAGCGTGATGCCGGCCGCCGCCAGCTTGGCGATGTCGGCCTCGAACACGGAGCCGTTGTCGTCGCTGAAGTTGTTGCCGCCGCCGTCGTCGGTGAGGCTGAGGGCCCGCACCAGGAACGCCGCCATCTGACCACGGGTCACCGCGCTGTCCGGGCAGAAGTGGGTGTTGGTCGGCGGGTTGCAGCCGAGCGTGATGCCGGCCTCCGCCAGCTTCTCGATGTCGTCCTCGAAAACGGAGTTGTCGTCATCGGTGAACTGGTGGCTGCCGCTGGCCGTCAGGCTGAGCGCCCTCACCAGGAATGCCGCCATCTGACCGCGCGTCACGGATTGATCCGGACAGAACCGGTCGTTGGCGGGCGGGTTGCAGCCTCTGGTGATGCCCTGATCGGACAGCCAGTTGATGTCTGTCTCGAAGGTGTGCCCGGAGGGCACGTCGACGAAATCAGTCGCAGCGAGCGCCGAAGCCGGACCCACGACGAGCAACGCGGCGATCACGGTATATGCCAGCAGGACGTGGCCTGCTTTCCTGGCCCTGAGCATGAGCCCCCACTTTCCTTGTGTGCGACGAAGGCGCGTCGCCCCCTCCGCAGCCTGCGATCGAATGTATCAGTGCCCGGTGATTGGGTTTCATCGTGCACCGAGGAACAGGCTACCCGATGACTCGTGGCAAGTGTCCCCCTTTCTACGGCAGGATACGAATCGGCCGCCGGATCGCCGCACCCTAGAATCCGGGCACCTTGATGAGGCGTACCTGGATGGCCGTGGCGTTCGCGGCGGTGCTCGGCGGCGTACTCGCCGGCGGCGTACCGGCGCGTGCCGCGGGCGAGGACATCCACGGCACCCTGGAGAGCATCGACGGCCAGCAGCGCACCCCGGTGGCCGGCGTCACGATCGTGGTCGAACAAGACGGAGCCCAGATCGGGACCGCGGTCAGCGACGCCGAGGGCAACTGGACGGTGCCGGTCCCGGCCGGGGGAACCTACCAGGTCCAGCTCGTCGTCGACACCCTGCCCTCCGGCGTCGCCCCCACCGTCGCCGGCAACGACGTCCTCCCCAACGTGGCCGTCCGAGACAATCAGCAGAAGACGGTCCGCTTCCAGCTCGGCCCGGGCGTCGTCTCCACCGTGAACCGCCTCGATCGCTTCGTCGGCCTCGTCGTCGTCGGCCTCAAACTCGGGGCCATCATCGCCCTCTGCTCGATCGGGCTCTCCCTCATCTTCGGCGTGACCGGCCTCGTCAACTTCGCCCACGGGGAGATGGTGACCCTTGGCGCGGTGCTCGCCTACTTCTTCCACGCCTCCCCGTTGGGACCGCAATGGCCGCTGATCCTCGCCGCCATCCCCGCCGTGCTGCTCGGCGCCGCCTTCGGCGGTGTCCAGGAGCTGGCGCTGTGGGGGCCGTTGCGCCGTCACCCCACCGGGCTCATCGCCATGCTGGTGATCTCGATCGGGCTGTCGTTCGCCATCCGCAACATGATTCTCATCGTCTTCGGCGGCGGGCCCCGCCCCTACCTCGACTACACGGTGCAGCGAGAGTGGCAGTTCTGGGGTATCTCGACCGTGCCCAAGAACATCGTGATCATCCTCGCATCCACCGCCATCCTCATCGTCGTCGGGCTCTTCCTCCAATACACCAAGCTCGGCACCGCCATGCGTGCCGTCGCCGACAACAAGGATCTCGCCGAATCGTCGGGAATCAGCGTCAACGCCGTCATCCTCACCACCTGGATCGTCGGCACCGGACTGGCGGCGGCCGGCGGGATATTCTTCGGCGTCGCCGAGCAGATCCAGTACGACATGGGCTTCAAACTGCTCCTCCTCATCTTCGCCGCCGTGGTGCTCGGCGGCCTCGGCACCGCCTTCGGAGCCATGGTGGGGAGCTTCATCATCGGGCTCTCCGTCGAAGTCAGCACCTTCTGGGTCGACAACGAGTTCAAGACCGCCATCGCCCTCGGGATCCTGATCGTCATGTTGCTGGTGAGGCCGCAGGGCATCCTCGGAAGTCGGGAGCGCATCGGCTGATGGACTACTTCGGCATCCTCATCGACGCTCTCCGGGCCGCGGTCGGCCCGGTCGCCGCCGCCTACGCCCTCTCGGCGACCGGCCTCAACCTCCAGTTCGGCTACACCGGGCTCCTCAACTTCGGCCACGTCGGCTTCATGCTGGCCGGCGCCTACGGGGCGGCGATCACCGTCGAAGCCGGGGGCTCGCTCTGGCTCGGCATCCCGATCGGCATCGCCGCCGCCGTCGCGCTCGGCCTCCTGCTCGGCATCCCCACCTTGCGCCTCCGCGCCGACTACCTCGCCATCGTCACCATCAGCGCCGCCGAGATCCTCCGCCTCATCGTCCGCTCCACCTGGGCGAACCCGGTCACCAAGAGCGTGTTCGGCATCCGTGCCTTCGCCGACGAGTTCTTCGACCGCAACCCGTTCGACGTCGGGACCAACTACGGATGGGGCGACTTCGTCTTCAGCGGACGCCAGCTCTGGGTCATCGTCGTCAGCTGGACGATCGTGGCAGTGACCGGGTTCCTGCTCTACCGCATGATCCACAGCCCGTGGGGACGGGTGATCCGGGCCATCCGGGAAGACGAGGACGCCGCCCGCTCCCTCGGCAAGCACGTCTTCAGCTACAAGCTGCAATCCCTCATGCTCGGCGGGGGGATGGCGGGGCTGGCCGGGATCCTGCTCGCCACCGAGCAACAGAGCGTGTTCCCCGACACCTGGATGCCCAAGATCACCTTCTTCCTCTACGTCATCGTGATCCTGGGCGGCGCCGGCACCGTGATCGGTCCCATCGTCGGCGCCATCGTCTTCCAGTTCCTCTTCTTCTTCTTCGATCGCTTCATGACCAGCGCCCAGCTCCAAGGCTGGTTCGGCAACGTCCTCGACGCCACCGCCGCCGCCCAGGTGAAGCTGGTCCTGGTCGGGGTCGGCTTGATGACGTTGATGGCGGTGAGACCCGAAGGCATCTTCGGCCACCGGGAGGAGCTGTTGATCGATGAGCGGTGAATCGCGGGTGGCCGGGATCGAGGCAGTGCCGGGAGTCGCCAAGAGCGACCCCATCCTCACCGCCGACGGGGTGCGCCGCGCCTTCGGCGGTCTCCAGGCGGTCGACGTCGCCCATGTCGAGATCCAGCGCAACACCATCACGTCGCTGATCGGCCCCAACGGCGCAGGCAAGACGACCCTGTTCAACCTGCTCACCGGCTTCGACAAGGTCGACGGCGGCCACTGGCACCTCAACGGCGGCGCCCTGGTTGGCATCCCGGCTCATCAGGTGGCCCGCAAGGGCATGGTGCGCACCTTCCAGCTCACCCGTTCCCTCGCCCGCCTCACCGTGATGGAGAACATGCTCTTCGCCGCCAAGGACCAGCGTGGGGAGTCGCTCATCGGCGCCCTCTTCGGAGGCTGGCACACCACCGAGGACGACAACGAGACGCGGGCCCGCGAGCTGCTGGAGCGCTTCGACCTCGTCCACATGGAGAACGAGTTCGCCGGGAGCCTCTCCGGCGGCCAGCGCAAGCTGCTGGAGATGGCAAGGGCACTGATGGTGGAGCCCGAGATCATCATGCTCGACGAGCCGATGGCCGGGGTGAACCCCGCACTGACCCAGTCGCTGCTGCGTCATATCACCGGCCTACGCGACAGCGGGAAGACCGTGGTGTTCATCGAGCACGACATGGACGTCGTCCAGGAGATCAGCGACTGGGTGATCGTGCTCAGCGAGGGTCAGGTCATCGCCGAGGGGCCGCCGGAGGCGATCGCCCGCAACCCGCACGTCATCGACGCCTACCTCGGCACCCACCACGGGGAGATGCCGTGACCACGCCTGCGGACCCCCGACCGCCCATCCTCATCGCCGAAGACGTCACCGCCGGCTACGTGCCGGGCGTCGACATCCTCACCGGTGTCGGCCTCACCCTCGGGGAAGGCGAGCTGGTCGGCATCATCGGCCCCAACGGCGCCGGCAAGTCCACCTTCGTCAAGGCCCTTTTCGGGCTGGTGCGGGTTCGGCAGGGTCGGGTCACATTGCGGGGCGTCGACATCTCGAACCTCGCCGCTCACTCCCTCGTGGCCCAAGGCGTCGGCTATGTCCCGCAACGAGCCAACGTCTTCGCCTCCCTCACCGTCGAGGAGAACCTGCGGATGGGCCTCTACCTCCGCCCCAAGGCATGGCACCGCCGCTTCGACGCGGTCGCCGGACTCTTCCCGCTCCTCGCCGAACGGCACCACCAACGCGCCGGCCTGCTCTCAGGCGGGGAGCGCCAGATGGTGGCGATGGGACGAGCGCTCATGATGGAGCCTGAGGTGCTGCTGCTCGACGAGCCGTCCGCCGGCCTCTCCCCCGGCAACCAGGACATCGTGTTCGATCGGGTCCGCCAGATCTGCGACTCGGGGGTGTCGATCATCATGGTCGAGCAGAACGCCCGGCGCTGCCTCCAGATCTCCGACCGCGGCTACGTGCTCGACCAGGGAACCAACGCCTACACCGGACTCGGGCACGATCTGCTCCACGACCCGAAGGTGATCAGCCTCTACCTCGGCACCCTGGGCCGAGTCACCTGACCGCCCCCGATCGTGGAAGGGGCCCGGCGGATGCCGGGCCCCTTCTGTCGTCTCGCGGCGGCGCCGAGGCGCCGCCCTTCCGCGTCAGGAGATCTCGACCTGATCCAGGGTCACCGGAGTCCCTTCGGCGTCGTACTCGTACACGTCGTAGACCCCGACGCTGGGCTCACCGGCGTCGTTGAACTCGATCGGGCCGGAGGCGCCGTCGTAGTCGATGTTCTCGCCGGCCATCACGAGCGCGTGACACTCGGCGTACGTTGTGCACTTCGTGCCGTCCTTGGTGACTCCGGGCAGCTCGTTGACCCACACCGAGGCGTCGTCGGTGCCGGCCACCTCACTCGCCAGCACCATCGTGATCAGGCAGTCGTACTTCTGCGCCGAGAAGATGGTGGGCGTTCCAGGGGCGAAGGCCTCGAGGCGCTCACCGAAGGTGGCCTCGCCGTTGGGGGGTGCCGCCGAGGGAGCGGTGCCCCGAATGCCCTCGAGCGCGGCCGGGTTGTCGGGATCGACGTCGGTTGCCTGGACCGAATCCTTGAACCCGTCGGTGACGAAGATCGGGACGTCGGCCGGGCCGACGCCGGCCTCGATCATCGCCTGGAGCAGCGGTCCGCCCTCGTTGAAGGTGATGATGGCGATTCCGTCGACACCGGCCGCAGCGGCCTCTTGTGCTTCCGCGTCGAAGGACGTGGCGTTCGGGTCGTACGGAATCTCGGCGGCAACGGTGACGCCACTGTCTTCGAGCGCGGCGGAGAGCACTTCGTCGAACCCGGCGCCGTACTCCTCGTTGCGGTAGATGATCGCCACGTTGCTCACCCCGGCGTCGAGCATGACCTCGGCGAGCGCCGGGCCTTGCAGCACGTCGGAGGGAGCGGTGCGGAAGTAGTAGCCACCGTCGTCGTAGGTGGTGAGGCTGGCACCGGTGTTGGATCCGGAGCACATGGGAACATGGCTCCCCGTCACCTTGTCGATCACGGCCAGAGTCTGCGTCGTGCCTGCGGCACCGATGATGGCGTCGACCCCGTCGTTGAGTAGCTGATCAGCCGCTTCGGAGGCGATCGTCGGATCGGTCCCCGAGTCGGCCGGGACGAGGGTCACCGAACCCCCGGCGGCCGCGATCTCCTCGGCACCCATCTCGATCGGCTTCAGGAGTGCGTCGATGATCGCCGACAGGCCGCCCGTCTGCGGCAGCAGGTACCCGATCTTCAGCACTCCATCCGAGGTGGCGGCAGCCGTCGTCGTTGTCGTGGCGGCAGCCGTCGTCGTGGTGGCGGCAGCCGTCGTCGTGGTGGCGGCAGCCGTCGTCGTCGTGGCGTCGTCGGCCGAATCGCCGCAGGCTGCGGCGAGCAGCGCCAGCACCACCACGAGGATGGCGACAGGAAGCTTCCGTTTCATCGCTTCCCCTTTCTGGATTCGCACATGGAGATCCTCGGCGCCCCACCGAGGTTGGCCAGGGAGCATAGCGGCACGGTCCTGGCCGAAATCCGATGGGGTCTCCAATCGCACCGCCTCACGGGCGGAACACGACGGTACCGCCGGGAACGCAGCGGGCGCGGAAAGACCCGGAGGTGCTTCGGCATTGCCGCCGCAAGAGGACCAGCTTGCGGTCTCCGGGTCTCGGTGGTCCGAGTGGGAGTCGCCACCTGCCTCGTTGGACGAGGGAGCGACCATCCCGATTCTTCACACGGTGGAATGAACGCTCAGCGCTCGGCCACCTCCAGGGTCCTCCAAGAACTGTCACTCAATGTGGACCACCTCCTTTCCCTGGTACCGTGGATTCTGCCACACGTTCAGTGAGGTCGAGGACGTTTTTGTCCCAGCCGCCTGCGGGTGGGACAAGCGAAAGGGGCACATGGTGAAGCGTGCACGAGTCCGCTGGCTCGCCGTTGTCGGAACTACCGCATTGTTCATCGCAGGGTGCGGTGGCGGGGCGGACCCTGCCGAGGAGGCCGCGAACCAGCTCGCGGAGCAGATCATCGAGAATGCCGGCGACGGCTCGGTTGCGGTCGACATCGACGACGACGGTTCGATGAACATCAACGTCGACGGTGAGGATGGCAGCAACGTCTCGATCGGCACGGACAACGAGGGATCGGTGGCGATCCAGATCGACGGCGACGACGGCGGGATGGCGGTCTTCGGAGGCGGGGAGGTTCCGGAGGGATTCCCGATCCCGGTTCCCGACGGCGGCCAGGTCATCTCCTCGATCTCTGGCTCGAGCGACGAGGGTGCAGGCGCCCAGGTGATGGTCCAGTATCCGACCGGCCGCTTCGAGGAGCTGGCGGCGTCCTACCAGAGTTGGATCGACGACCAAGGCCTCGAGGTCACCAAGATGGACATGAGCACCGCGGAAGCGAAGATGATCCAGTTCATCGGATCCGCCGCGGATGGCAGCGGCGTGATGATCAGCGTCACCGACGCCGAGGACGGCGTCGTGGTCATGTTGGTGACCGGCAACTAGGGAACCGCGCCGGGGTTGACGAATCGATCTCGACCGGACGGTTGCCCGCCGGGCTTCCCGTCTTCGTCGATACCCGCGTCCCCCAGCCGCCGTGGATCATCGCGGGCGGCGGCAGTCGCGGCCTCGAGGTGAGTATCTCCCGGAGGTGCTGCTGAAAGTGCCCCCGTGTCGAGGCGGTCGAGAGCGTGGCGCGGGATCCCGGACCGCGGTGACGCCCGCCCCCGCCCGTCGCGTCCGGAGCCGCCACCCGCGCCTGTCGGAAGTCCCCCGTCCGAGCCCGATCGCCTCTAGAGTCGCGTCGGACGAACCCCGGGGGAACAGCATCATGCGCAGACCGGCCATCGTGCTCGCCGCAGCCGCGATTGTCTGGAGCGGCCTTGGTGGTCCAGCCTTCGCAGTCGACCCCGGTCCCGATCGGGCGACCAGCACCGATATCGTCCCTCCGGTCTCGCTGGAGCGCAGTAGTGCCCTCCCCGCCCCCAACGGAATCTTCGACGGCGACCCGCTCGGCCTGGTGGCCTACCCCAACGATGCCCGCCGCTACTCACTGTCCACCGACCACTTCGGCGTCTACCTCTGCACCTGGACCGGCGCCGACGGTGGCGTCGACCTCGCCGACGCCACCGCCCGTCTCAACGCAGAGGTGACCTCGTACTTCCTCGACCTGTCGGGCGGGGCCTATCACCCCGTCTTCACGGCTCGCGCCGTGATCCAGCTGGAAGCCCAGGATGCCGGCAACGCCGATGCCTGCGCAGGAGCGGTGGAGGGGAGCGCCCTCGATTCGACGGGTGACAACGCCGCCTTCGCGGTGCTCGACAACCGCTTCAACGGAGGCCTCGCCACCCCGGGTTGGGAGTGCGAGAACTGCAGCCACAACCCCTACACGACCTTTCCCTCCAACCAACGATGGGCGGTGGTGGACGGCTGGACGGTGACCCCGCTGTCGAATCCGAGCCGGCCACCCCACCTCACCACCGCGGTGCACGAGATCGGCCACACCATCGGCTGGCCCCATTCGTTCTCGGGGGCCACATCGTCGCAGTACGACAACCCGATCGACGTGATGAGCGCCAACACCACCGCCGACGGCTCGACTCGTGCCGACAAGCCTTATGCCACGGTCGCCTTCAATCGCTACCGGGCGGGCTGGGTCGACCCCTCCGAGGTCCTCGTCTTCCACGGAGGGGTGCTGGAGACAACCGTGGCGCCGGTCGGGGTCGCCGGAACCCAGATGATCGTGCTCCCCACCGACGACCCGCTGCTGTTCCTCACCCTCGACGCCCGCGTCCCCTCCCCGCTCGATCCCATCCCGGCTTCGTTCCAAGGCGTCTCCGCCCACTACATCGACCAAGAGTGCAGCAACGGGGCGGTCTGCTCCGGGACCATCTCGGCCACCTACACCTACCCGCCGTCGCCCAACAGCCTCGACCACGTCACCCCGGTCGGCGGGCAGGCGGTGTTCGACTTCGACCCGGGAACACCGCTCCGCGCCGAGGGAACCACCCTGACGGTCCTGGGCGAGTCGGCGGCAGGTCTCCGGATGCGTCTCGTCGGCTACGACGACATCGCGAGCACCGTGTTCGACGGCGACATCGTGTGGCTGGCGACTGCAGGCATCACCCAGGGATGCAGCGCCACCAGCTACTGCCCGAACGATCCGGTGACCCGCGGCCAGATGGCCGCCTTCCTGGTGCGCGCCCTCCACCTCACCGACCCCGGCACCGTCGACTTCAGCGACGACGACGGATCGATCTTCGAAACCGACATCGCCAAACTCGCCACCGCCGGCATCACCCTCGGCTGCAACCCACCGAGCAACGACCGCTACTGCCCCGACGATTCGGTGACCCGCGGCCAGATGGCCGCCTTCCTGGTGCGCGCCCTCCACCTCACCGACCCCGGCACCGTCGACTTCAGCGACGACGACGGATCGATCTTCGAAACCGACATCGCCAAACTCGCCACCGCCGGCATCACCCTCGGCTGCAACCCACCGAGCAACGACCGCTACTGCCCCGGCGATTCGGTGACCCGCGGCCAGATGGCCGCCTTCCTCCACCGGGCGTTCATCTGACCGGTCCCCGGGCGAGCCGGGACCGGTCTACCAGCCGCTCTGGTAGGCCGAGCCGTACAGCTTCTGGTAGTTCATGTCGTACAGCATGCAGAGGCCGACACGATTGCCCATCTGCCAGTCTTCGGCGGGGGCGAACATGTAGAAGACCTCGAGCGCCGAGTCGAGGTACTCGGCTCCCACGTAGCCGGCGAAGGCGCCGGAGCACGCGGTCTCGAGTTCGGTCGCCATGGCGTCCTCCCCGGGATAGGGCGCACCGGTGCCGGCCGGGTACACGTATCGCAGATAGACCTCGTTGTCGTGGGCCTGGGCGCAGTCGACGAGGTCGACGTTGATGTCGAGGGTGGTCGCCTCGGCGGGAAGCGACGTGTCGTCGAAGCATTGCCCTGGCTGCAGCGCGCTGAAGGTCGCCGTACCGGTTGCCGCCGTCGTTCCGCCCACGGCGGACCCCGCCGCCATCAGCGCCGTCTCGTCGGCAACGAAGGTGGCCAGGATCGTGTCGAGCGCCTCGAGATCGCGGTCGTCGACGACCACGACCTGGAGCAGCATGAGGAAGGAGCCACTGGTGGGCTCGGCGACGACCTGGACGAAGAGCATGTCCTCCCCACCGCAACCGGAATAGACGTCGTAGGCCCCGGTGTACAGGGCGTCCTCGTAGCTCTCCCGTCCCTCATAGGTGCAGGTGTCCCCGAACCCCTCGTAGTCGAGCAACGAGTCGACGGTGAAGCTGCCCGTGATGCTGCTCGACGCCCCGAAGAACACCCCCGGCGTCGTCCACCCGCCCAGCCAGCCGTCGATGTCGGCCGCGGCCTTCACCGCTACCCCCACGGTGTCGCCGCCGTCGAAGGTCCATGGGGTCCCGAGGCGGTCGGACCACTCCGCCGGGACGTCGATGGTGATAGTGCCGGAATCGTCGGTCACGGTCTCGTAGCTGGCGTATCCGGCCGCCGGAGTCCCGCCATCGTTTGCCACCTCGTCCTGCAACGACGACTCGAACGAGAACGACGGTGTGAGTGTTTGATCGGTGTTGAGCGTCCCCTCGAGGAAGATGTCCTCACTGGGGCGGTATACCTCCACCGAGAGCGGATCACCGGGCTCGTGGGAGCGGAGGATGTCGCAGTAGTCCTCCATCGTCCCGTCGGTGGCCGGGATCAAGCCCTCCAGCAGCGTGATGAGGTCGCCACCTTCGATGCCGACGAGGTCGGCCGGGCTCCCCGAAGCCACCGAGGAAACCCAGATGCCGGCAAGGTAGTCACCGACAACGGCCTGCCCGTTGACGCCGATCGAGGTGACGTCCTCGCCGGCCCGCAACTGGGACAGCACCTTGTTGATCTCGTCGAGGCCGATGCCGTACGACTGTCCGGCGGCGTCGCCGGCGTAGTTGACCGCCACCACCTTGCCATCGGCGGTGACGATGGGTCCGCCGGAGGAGCCGGGAAGAGTGTCGGCGGAATGCTCGATGACCGCGTCCACCGAGGACCAGTCGGTTGCGCCGTCTGCGTCTTCCTTGGAGACGATCCCATCGAGCAGGGTGTACTCGTCGTCGCCGAGCGGGAAGCCGGCAGCATAGATGTCGGTGCCGGCAACCACCGAGCCGTCGTAGAACTCCAGGTAGGGGAACCCGTCGCCGTCGACGTCGATGACGGCCAGATCGGAGCACTCCGAGACACCGAGGATGCGGGCGTTGCGGGGCTGGTCCTCGCCTTCGACGTAGACCTTGAGGAAGGCGGCTCCGGTCACCACGTGATTGTTGGTGACGGCGATCCCGGACGGATCGATGAAGAACCCGCTGCCGGATCCGGCGGCGTTGTACTGGGCGCCGAGGTCAGGGTCGACGAAGCTGCCCTCGGCAACAATCCTGACCACCGCCCCCCGAACGTCCTCGAGTCGATCGACCGCCCCCGCCGCCGCGGTCGTGGTCGTCGTCTCCTGTGCCTCACCCGCCGTCGTCGTGGTCTCGTCCGCTCCCCCACCGGAACACCCCACCATCAGCATCGCGACCACAGCACCCATGCCGACCATGCGGAACCACTTGCGCGTCTTCATCTGCCTGTCCTCCACATCGCCGCGCGCGTACCCGGCGCACGCGTCACGGTCGATCACGTTGGTTATGAGACATCGGTCGTTGGCGCGGCATTCTAGAGAGGTAGAGTATGGAAAACCTAACCATGACAGCGCAGGGGCCCCGGTTCTCCGGGGCCCCTGGTGGAGGTGGGGGGAGTCGAACCCCCGTCCCATGAGGCTTCCACGCCGGCGTCTCCGAGCGCAGCCAGCAGCGAGCGTTCGGAACCGTGGGACCCTGCTGGCCAGTTTCCCTCGGCCCTATCCGGAGTTGGGCTTGACCCGCCGGTCCCGGCATCCCGGCGGGAGCACCCTGCATTGCGATGCCCGTTCCCGGCGAGGCAGGGACCCTCCGGGCGGACAGGCCGCTATGTGTTAGGCGGCCAGTGCCAGATTGTTGTCGGCACGTATTGGTTTCCCGGCCGTTTAACGAGGACTCCGGGGTTCCTCGGCTCGCTTCCGGCGCTTCGACCCTCACGGTCGATACCGTTTCACCCCCGTGACCACCATGGTCGGCGGCGATGCCCCCCACGATAGCCGAGCTTTGGCCAGCCGAGGCCCGAAACCACCCATTCATCGTTGCCGAATGGCAGCGTGAGTGGTCGGCTGGCTACTGTCCGTGGAACGGGCAGTGCGGCGGATTTGGAGGAGGGAGCCATCGTGGGACGCACTCGGCGGGTGAGGGCCTACTACGCGGCGGGACTCTTCAACGAGGGTGAGCGTGCCTTCAACCTGCGGGCCAAGGCCGTGCTCGACGACCTCGGCTACGAGGTGTGGTTCCCCCAGGAGGACGCCGGATTCCTCGAGCGGTACATGGCGGAGGGCATGACCATGACGGAGGCCCGCCAGCAGATCTTCGAGATGAACCTGGCCGCGGTCCGGGCCGCCGACGTCCTCGTGTTCAACCTCGACGGGCGCGTACCCGACGAGGGAGCCTGCGTCGAGGCGGGCATCGCCTTTGGCAGCGGCAAACGGTGCATCGGGCTCCAGACGGACTTTCGCGCCGTCGAGCCCGGGGGCAACAACCTCATGCTCGACGGAATCCTCAACTACGAAGTCGCCTCGAGTCTCGACGAACTGCGCCTCATCCTCGACCCCGAGCACATCGAGATCGACCTCACCGCCGAACATGGGCCGGTCATCGACCTCCGGACACCTCCCGCCCCGTACCTGGCGGTGTGTGGACCCCTCGGCGTCGGCAAGACCACCCTCATCGAGCTGATGGCCGAGCGCGGCAACTGGAGCGTGTTGGAGGAGCCGATCGACGAGAACCCCTACCTCGACGAGGTGTACGGGAACCTCCCGGATCTCGGCTTCCGCATGCAGGCCTACTACCTGGGCCGGCGGGCGTCGCAGCACAGGAGGGCCGCGACGCTGGAGGGACCGATCCTGCAGGAGCGCTGCATCCTGGACGACGTCGAGGTGTTCTTCCCCGCCTACCGGGACGAGGGCGCCTACGACGCCAACGACTACCAGACGCTGATGTCGTTGTTCGTTGCGATGCGGCAGTATCTACCGCTGCCGGACCTCATCGTCTCTCTCGAAGCGCCGTTCGACGTGACGGTGGACCGCATCCGGCGCCGCGACCGGGCCGCGGAGCGGACCCTCGATACCGGGTTTCTCCGCCGTGTCCACGACTACTACCGGCGGTGGCTGGCGTCCCTCGAGGAGATCCCAACGGTGGCGATCGACACCACTCGCTACGACCTGGTGTCGTCCCTTCCGGACCAGGCGGCGCTGCTCGCCCGGATCAACGAGGCCGTGCTCCGGACCGCCGTGGCGGTGTGAGCCCGCCCGCGGCAGGGCGCCGTCCCTCACAAGCGGTTGCGGTGGCGTTGGCCGTCGTCGCCTCCGTCCTGTGGGCATCGTCCCTCGTCCTCATCAAGATCGGCCTCGAGGATCTCCCGCCCCTCACCTTCGCGTCGCTCCGCTACGTACTGGGGGCCCTGGTGCTCGCCATCTATCGGAGCATTCGACGCCCGGCTCGCCGCGCCCCCATCGCACCGGGAACCTGGCTGCTGCTGGTCGCCCTCGGGCTGGTGCTCTACGCCGCGGTGCCGGCGGTGATGTTCCTCGGTATCGATCGGGTCGACGTCGTCACCTACAACTTCGTCTTCCAGGCCGGGATCCCGCTGCTGCTCGCCTTCAGCGCCGGTGTGGTGCTGCGGGAGGAGACCTCCTGGTGGGAGTGGGGAGGGGTCGCCGTCGTCATCGCCGGCACCTGGGTGTTCTTCTTCGGAACGGCCGGCCCCGGCGCGGCCGGTCACACCCTGCGCACCGAGGCGTTGGGGATCTCGCTCGCGGGGCTCGCCGCCGTCGGCATCGCCACCTCCAACCTGCTGCAGCGCCGCATCATGCGACCGGGAACGGTCACCAGCCTCGACGCGACCATGCTCCCGATGGGGTTGGGGAGCATCACCTTGCTGACGGTGGCCCTGACCGTGGAGTCTTTCCCTGCGCTCGACGCCGTCACCGTGCTCCTGCTGCTCACCCTGGGTGTGGTCAACACCGCGTTCGCCTTCACCATCTGGCATGCCGCCATGCGCACCCTCACGGCATTGCACGCCGGGATCATCGCCTCGTCGCAGCTGGTGGTAGGGGCCGTGCTGGCATGGCTCTTCCTCGACGAGGCACTGCCGCCTCGCCGGATCCTCGGTTCGATGGTGGTGCTGGGCGGGATCCTCGCCGTGCATCTCTCGCGGGCGTCGGCACGGCGCAAGTCGGCCGACGAGGTGCCGGCACCGCTGTCCTGAGCCTGCCGCACTCGCCCTCGACGCAACGAGCCGCCATACTCACCCGAATGCAGGATCACCCCGACTCCCCGAGCCCCCTCCCCGACGGGACGACCCCACCCCCCACCGAGGACGCGATCCCGCCCCAGGGCGATGACGTGACCCCGACCCACGTCGAGGACGCCATCCCGCCCCAGGGCGATGACGTCGTCATCGTTGAGGACTCCTCGTTGCGAGGCGGCACGGCCCGCAAGAACCGCACCCGGCGCTGGCTCTGGTTCGCCGCGGCCGTCACGGCGCTCGGGGTGATCGTCCTCCTCGGCTACCTGGCGGCGGGGTTGGCCGGAGCCCGCTCAGACGTGGAGGCCCTGCGCCGCGACGTCGCCGACCTTCAGAACGGCGCCGGCGCCGCCGGCGACCGGTTGGCAGACGTCGACACGAGGCTGGCGGATCTCGACGTCTGGCTCACCGCCATGCTCGGATCGTCTCCCTCCCAGGCGATTCCCGCCAACGGCGATCTCCCCGCCTTCGAGCAGACCGCCAACGACCTCGCGGTGCTGGCCGGCATGACGCTGCCCACCATCGAGGGACCCGAGTACTACTCCGACACGACCGTCACCTACCAGCCCGACGACGGGACCGCCCGGGTGTGGCTGGTGTGGGCCCACTGGTGCCCGCACTGTCAGGCCGAACTCCCCGAGCTGGCGACCTGGTACACGGAGAACGCCGGAAGGTTCCCCACCATCGAGCTGGTGACCGTCACCACCGCCATCGACGAAAGCAGCGACAACCCGCTCATCCCCTACCTCGACGACTCGGCCTTCCCGTTCCCGGTGATCGTCGACGGCGACGGGACGCAGGCGAGCCATTTCGGAGCCACCGTCTTCCCGTTCTGGGTGATCACCGACCCTCACGGGGAGGTGCTGGTACGGATCGGAGGAGAACTCGACATGGCCCAGGTCGAGGAGATCTTCTCCCAACTCACCGACCTGGCCGCCGGCGCCTGAGGGTCATCGCCGCCGGAGGGCGCGGTCCATCTCGCGCTGTTCGGTTCGTTCCCGTAACTTCTGACGCTTGTCGTAGCGGCGGCGACCCCGCGCCAGCGCCAGCTCCACCTTGGCCAGGCCGTGGGAGAAGTAGAGCGCCAGCGGGATCAGCGTCAGCCCACCTTCGTTCACCTTGCCGATGAGGCGTTCGATCTCCTTCCGATGCAGCAGCAGCTTGCGGCTCCGCTCGGGATCGTGGCCGCCGTCGCGGGCGAAGGTGTAGGGAGCGATGTGGAGATGGTCGAGCCAGAGCTCGCTCCCCCGGATCGAGGCGTAGGCATCCTTGAGCTGTGCCTGGCCGGCGCGCAGGCTCTTGACCTCCGAGCCGACGAGCACGATTCCGCACTCGAAGGTGTCGAGGATCTCGTAGTCGTGGCGGGCCTTGCGATTCGAGGCCACCACCTTGCGCGTCTTGGCTTCCGCCATCGTTCCTCGCTACAGGTAGGGCATCGGGTCGACTGGCTGGCCGTCGATACGCACCTCGAAGTGGAGATGGGGCCCGGTCGACAGGCCGGTCGATCCGACGCGCCCGATGGTCTGCCCCGCCGTGACGGTCTCCCCGTAGCCGACCGCGATGCTCGAGAGGTGGGCGTAGAGGGTGGACATGCCTCCACCATGGTCGATGATCACCGCGTTTCCGTAGCCGCCGTAGGGACCGGCGAAGATGACCCGGCCCGCCGCCGCGGCGGCCACCGGTTCGCCCCAGGCGGCGCGCAGGTCGATACCGGTGTGCACTTTGGTCGTCCCCAGGATCGGGTGGAGCCTCGGACCGAACGTCGACGTCACCGGTCCGGGTACCGGTCGCAGCAGGATGGAGGGGGCGGTGCCGTCGTCCGACGCCTCCTGGGCGATGAGCGCCTCGAGCCGGTCTTGTTCCTGCTCGAGGCCCGCCAGCTCTCCTTCGAAGGTGGCGATGTCGTCGTCGAGGCCGTCGAGCCTGCCGGCGAGGGAGGCGACCTCGTCCTTGACCGATTCGACCTGCTGTGCCTGTTCGGCCTGCAACCCGTCGAGCCGAGCCTCGGAGACCTCGAGCGCGGTGACCGTCGACGCGGCCTCGAGTTCTTGCTCGCTGACGCGATCCCGCTCGCGCTCCTCCTCGACTTGCAGCGACTCGTAGCGCAACAAGGTCCGATCGCCGTCGGCGGCGGCCGCATGGAGGTACTCGAGCCCGACCAGCATCTCGGTCATCTCGGCGGCGCCGAACGCCACCCCGATCGTGACCTGACCGGAGCCCATGTAGAGCTCACGGGCCCAGGTTCGGGCGGCCTCGCGGGCATCCCCCAGCGCGGAACGAACCGCGGCGAGCCGGTCGTACGTCGCCTCCAGGTCGGCCCGAATCCCGGCGAGTTCGGAGCGGGCGGCGGCGTGGTCGGCTTGGACCTGGCTCAGCTCGTCACGGGTGGCGGTGAGATCGTTGAGCTCATCGGAGAGCCGGTCGCGGGCTGCCACCAGATCGTTGACCAGCGCGGGACGGGAGGAAGCGGCGGCGTCGACCCGTTCGGCGAGCCGATCGATCCGAGCCGAGACGTCGCCGAGCTGAGCCTCGAGGGTGGAGCTGGCACGGGCCGGCCCGGCGGCGGCGACCAGCGTCGCCAGCAGGGCGCCCACCACGAGGGGGCGGAGCCGGGTCACGACCGCACGTAGCGATGCACGGCGAGGCTGAGGCTGCTCCCGAGGAAGCCGACCACCGCGCCGAACACCAGGATGAGGACCCCCCAGCGCACCAAGAAGGCAGAGTCGATCGCGAGATTGATGAACTCCGGGAGCGCCTGGAGACGGTCCCGGGCGAGGTTGTAGAGGCCGGTCACCGCCGCCACGGAGAGGCCGGCGCCCACGATTCCCTCGAGCACCCCTTCGATGAGGAAGGGAGTGCGCACGAACCAGTTCGACGCTCCCACCAGCCGCATGATCTCCAGCTCTTCACGCCGGGCGTAGATGGCCATGTGAATCGTGTTGGCGATGAGGGCGACGGCGGCTGCCCCGAGGGCCAGCGCAAGCACCCAGAAGAAGACGTTCAACCCGTCGCGAATCGCGGCGATCTGCTGCACCGCGTCGGCGGCCGAGGCGACCTTGAAGACCCCGGGAGCGCTCTGGAGATTCCGCTCGATGGTTTCGTAGTCGTTGAGGTCGACGGGCCGGACCCGGATCGAGGCCGGGGCGAGGGACGGGTTCTCCTCGTACAGGCGCTGCGCCGCCCCGGTGAGTAGCTGTTGCGCCTCCTCGGCTGCCTCCTGCTTCGACATGTAGAAGGCCTCGTCGACCTCGGGCCAGGCCTGGACGGTGGCGAGGAGCTGATCGGCGTCGCGGAAGTCGTCGCTGAGGAAGGCGATGACCCGGACGTCCTCCGACCACTGGAGCGTGTTGACGCGGGCGATCTCGCCGAACACGAGGGTCCCGAACGTCAGGAACAAGGAGATGAAGACCGCCACCACCGCACCCAGCACCACCAACCCGTTGCGGCGGATGTTGTTGAGGGCTTCGACGAGGACGTACTGGATCCGCATCAGGCACGGTCCTCCTCGGCCCCGGTCTCCTCGACCACACGCTCCTCGACGACAGCCTCCTCGGGAATCGCCTGTCCCGGAGCCTCCGCCGGAGCGGACTCGTCGGCCACAGCCTCCTCGACCACAGGCTCCTCGACCGTTCCGTCCGCCGCAGCCTCCACCGGAGTGGACTCGTCAACCACGGCCTCCTCGGGCACGACCGCCTCGGGCACGACCGCAGCCTCCTGGGCCGCCGCGACATCCGGCGCCTCCGACGGCGGCACGACCTCGATCTCCTCGATGGGCCTGGGCGGGTCGGGTCGCTCCGCGCGGCGCTCGTAGACCCCGCGGCTCTGGTCGCGCACCACCCTTCCCCGGTCGAGCTGCACCACCCGGCGCCGCATGGCGTCGACGATGGCGTGGTCGTGGGTCGCCATCACCACGGTGGTTCCGGTGCGGTTGATACGGTCGAGGATCCGCATGATGCCCACCGACGTCGCCGGGTCGAGGTTTCCGGTCGGCTCGTCGGCGAACACGATGAGGGGACGATTGACGAACGCCCGCGCCACCGAGACCCGCTGCTGCTCACCCCCGGAGAGCTGCCGCGGATAGCGGTCGGCCTTGGCGGACAGCCCGACCAGCTTGAGCACCTGTGGCACCTGGTTGCGGACGATGCCGCGGGGACGCCCCGTCACCTCGAGCGCGAACGCCACGTTCTCGTAGACGGTCTTGTGCGGCAACAACTTGAAGTCCTGGAACACGGTGCCGATCGACCGCCGCAGGTGCGGCACCTTCCACGAGGCGAGATCGGAGGCGTGCTTGCCGGCGACCCAGATGTCGCCGTTGGTGGGCCGCTCCTCCCGCATCATGAGGCGGATGAGGGTGGACTTGCCCGATCCCGACGGGCCGACCAGAAACACGAACTCGCCCTTGGCGATGTCGAGGCTGACGTCCTTGGCGGCGACGACGCTGCCGTCGTAGACCTTCGTGACATTCTGGAGACGGATCATGGAATACCCTCAGATCACGAAACGCCGGTGGCGACGCTCGCGATTCGCTTGTCGGGGCCCCTCCGCCGCCGCACGGCATGCTACCCCGGGGACGCGGGTAGACAAAGCTTCGCAGCCGCTATTCGGAGCGCTGGGAACGGCGCCAGTGCAGGTACGAGTCGATGAACGGCTCGATATCCCCGTCGAGCACCCCCTGGACGTTCCCCACCTCGAGGTCGGTGCGGAGGTCCTTGACCAGCTGGTACGGCTGGAGCACGTAGGAGCGGATCTGGCGCCCCCAACCCGCCTCGGTCTGTTCCCCCCGGATGGCGTCCACCTTCTCGAGCTGCTCGAGACGGGCCCGTTCCGCCAGGCGGGCGGCGAGCAGTTGCATGGCGCGAGCCCGGTTCTGGATCTGCGACCGCTCTGCCTGGCAGCTCACCACCACGCCGGACGGCACATGGGTGATTCGCACCGCCGAATCGGTGACGTTGACGTGCTGACCCCCCGCCCCCTGGGACCGGAACGTCTCGACCCTGAGGTCGTCGGGGTCGATCTCGACGTCCTCGACCGCCACCTCGGGGATCACGTCCACCCCGGCGAAGGAGGTGTGGCGCCGGGAGGCGGCGTCGAAGGGACTGATGCGCACCAGCCGGTGCACCCCCCTCTCCCCCTCGAAGGTGCCGTAGGCGTAGTCGCCGCGCACGGTGAGGGTGGCCGACTTGATGCCGGCCTCCTCGCCGGGCTGGATCTCGTCGATCTCGACGTCGAAGGAAGTGCGCTCCAGGAACCGGACGTACATGCGGAACAGCATCTCGGCCCAGTCCTGGGCGTCGACCCCGCCGGCGCCGGCGTGCACGCTCACGATGGCGGTGTGGTCGTCGTACTTGCTGAAGAACAGCGTCTCTCGCTCCAGCTCGCCGAGGCTCGATTCGATCGTCGCCAGCTCGGCGGCGACGTCACGCTCCGTCGCGGCGTCGTCCTCCTCGTGAGCCATCTCCAGCAGGAGCTCGGAGTCCTCCAGGGTGGTGGCGAGCTGGTCGACCCGGGCGATGGTCGCCTCGTTGCGGGCCAGCTTGCGGGTGACGGCCCGCGCCCGATTCTGGTCGTCCCACAGGTCGGGGGCGGAGACGGCTTCCCTCAGCCCGGCGAGCTCGGCGGCTTTGCCTTCGACGTCAAAGGAACCTCCGGGCATCGTCGAGCCGGGAGCGAAGCTCTTTGAGAAGGGCGCGGGGATCGGTCTCGTTCATGAGCGGCAGGCTACCCCGCCCGCCTGCCGGGAGCACTTCGAACGCGGCAGCTCACGTCGCCACGGCAACCCCGCCGGGCCGCCCATGGCAGTGCTTGTATTTGCGACCCGAACCGCAGGGACAGGGGTCGTTGCGGCCCACCTTGTCGGTGTTGCGCACCGCCCGTTTCGGTACGGTCGGCCCCGAGGTCTGCACGACCTTCGGGGTCGGCGGCGCCTCCTGCTTGACCACCTGGACGTGGTACATGTAGCGGATGGCGTCGAGCTTGACCGAGTCGACCATTTCGGCGAACAGGTCGTATCCCTCCCGTTGGTACTCGACCAACGGGTCCTTCTGACCCATCGCCCGCAGCCCGATCCCGGACCGCAGGTAATCCATCTCGGCAAGGTGCTCTCGCCACTTGTTGTCGATGATCGACATGGCCACGGTGCGCTCCAGCCGGCGCATCACGTCGGAGCCGATCTCTTCCTCACGCGCCGCGTAGCGGGCCTCGGCCTCCTCCTGGAAGGCCTCCACCACCTCGAACTCCTCGAGGTCCTGAGGATGGTCGAAGTCGTCCCGTTTCAGCTCGGAGCCGTCGAGGGCGATCATGCGAGCCGACAGCTCGTCCCAGTCCCAGTCGTCCTCCTCGGCCCCGCGGGTCATCTCCCGCACCTGCTGCTCGACGACCTCGTCGCGCCACTGGTCGATCAGCCCCCGGGTCTCACCGCCGAGCAGGATCTGGTTGCGCCACTTGTAGATGATCTCCCGCTGGGTGTTCATCACCTCGTCGTACTTGAGGACGTCCTTGCGGATCTCGAAGTTCTGCGCCTCGACCTGGCTCTGGGCCCGTTCGATGGCCTTCGACACCATCTTGGCCTCGATGGGAACGTCGCGCGGGATGCGCAGGCGAGCCATGATCGAGGCCACCCGCTCGTTGGCGAAGCGGCGCATCAGGTCGTCCTCCAGCGACAGGTAGAAGCGTGATTCGCCGGGGTCTCCCTGCCGTCCCGACCGGCCCCGCAGCTGGTTGTCGATCCGGCGTGACTCGTGGCGCTCGGTGCCGAGTACGTAGAGGCCACCCAGCTCGAGGATCTTCTCGCGCCCGTTGGCGGTCTCCGCCGTGAACCGGTCGAGAGCGGCCTGGTACGCCTCTCGGTATTCGTCCGACTCGGCCTCGATACCCCGTTTGAGCACCTCTGACTTGGCCAGTTCCTCGGGACTCCCACCGAGCTTGATGTCGACACCGCGGCCGGCCATGTTGGTGGCCACCGTCACCGCCCCGAACCGCCCTGCCTGGGCGATGATGGCGCCCTCCCGTTCGTGGTACTTGGCGTTGAGCACCTCGTGGCGGACACCGCGGCGTTTCAGGTACTCGGCGAGCCGCTCCGACTTCTCGATGGAGACGGTGCCGATCAGGATCGGCTGCCCCGCCTCGTTGCGGGCCACGATGTCGTCGACCAGGGCGTCGAACTTGGCGTCCTCGTCGATGTAGACCGAATCCGGCTTGTCGTCGCGTGCTACCGGCTCGTTGGTGGGGATCTCGACGACCTCGAGGTTGTAGATCTCGGCGAACTCGCCCGCCTCGGTGGCGGCGGTTCCGGTCATGCCCGCCAGCTTGTCGTACATCCGGAAGTAGTTCTGGAGGGTGATGGTGGCGAGGGTCTGGTTCTCCTCTTTGATCT
>CAYUDA010000001.1:0-30593 GCA_964443425.1 uncultured Acidimicrobiaceae bacterium | reverse complement strand
GCCGCCTACCCAGGCCAGCGTCGCCTGGAGCAGCACCGGCTTCCCGGCAGTCCCGTAAAGCAACCAATCACCCAACGAGGGGACGGACCAAGCGTCCGTCCCCTCGTGCGCGTCCCGGCCGGCTCCCTGCCCGAAATGCCGCCTTCGGAACCCGCGCCTCTCTAGCCTCCGGCGACGGGAGGTGACATGACGGCGGCGGCGGTGACGTTGGGAGCCCTGCTCGGGCTTTCGTTCGGCTCGTTCGTCAACGTGGTGGCCGTGCGGGTCCCGCAGCATCTCTCGATCGTGCGCCCCCCGTCCCGCTGCCCGCAATGTGAGGCGACGATCCGGGCCCGCGACCTGGTCCCGGTGCTGTCGTGGATCGTGCTGAAGGGCCGGTGCCGCGACTGCGGATCGAAGATCTCGCCTCGCTACCCCGTGGTGGAGGCACTGACGTCCCTGTTGTTCGTCGCAGTGGCGCTGGTGCTGGGTGCGGTTTGGATACTCCCCGCCTACTGGGCGTTCATCGTCGTCACAATGGCCCTCGCCCTCATCGACATCGACCACAAGTTGATTCCCAACCGCGTCCTGTTCCCCGGCCTGGCAGTGACGGCTCCGCTGCTGCTGATGGGGGCGCTGGCGGACGGCCATCCCGGATGGTGGCTGCGGGGTGTCGCCGGCGGCGCCGGCTACTTCGTCGGCTTGCTGGCCCTGGCGCTCATCGCTCCCCGCGGCGGGTTGGGCATGGGCGACGTCAAGCTGGCCCTTCTGCTCGGACTCTTCCTCGGCTACCTGGGATGGGAGCACGTGGTGCTTGGCGCCTTCGTCGCCATCCTGCTCGGCGGGCTCGTGTCCGTGGTGCTGCTGGCGACCCGTCGCAAGGGACGGCGCGACACCATCCCGTTCGGCCCCTACCTGGTGGCCGGCGCCTATCTGACCATCGCCTGGGGTGACCAGATCCTCGATTGGTACCTCGGTTGAACCACGATCGCGGGACAGATCGCTCCCCGATGCTCGGCAGCTTCGGCGCGGGTAGCCTGTGTTTGCCTCCTACCCGCGGGAGGAGCTACGATCAGAAACGGGTCGAATGACAGCGCTGTAGTTCGATCCGACTCGGGGCTCTACAATCGAGCGGAGATGAGATGGCCGTAACGGTTGGGCTGGACATCGGTGGTACCGCCGTGAGGGCGGCGGTCCTCGATTCCGCCAAGAACCGATGGGTGCTCCGCCGGTTCGCCGAGATGCCACTCCCACCCGGCGCCGTCAACGCCGGTGAGATCATCGACGAAGGGGCGGTGGCGGAGGCGTTGTCCGCCATGTGGCGGCGGGCCAAGCTCCCCAAACGCCGCATCGTCGTCGGACTGGCCAGCCAGCGCGTCTTCGTGCGCCAAGTCGACGTTCCCAACCTCGGGCCCGAGGAGCTGGCCGAAGCCCTGCCGTACCAGGTGCAGGACTCGATCCCACTCGCGGTCGAGGAGGCAGTGCTCGACTACGTGCCTCTCGAGGACTTCTTGACCGAAGAGGGCGACGCCATGCAGTCGATCCTGGTGATCGCGGTGCATCGTGACACCGTCGACTCATTCATGCGGGTGCTGGGGGATGCCAAGCTGACACCGGCCGCCATCGACCTGCAGCCCTTCGGCCTGGTGCGGGCCGTGTTCGGGATCGAAGCCGGCGTGGGGTCCCCCCTCCAGGCCCTGGTCGACATCGGCGCCACGGTGACCCAACTCGCCATCACTCGCGGTGGCACCGCCCGCTTCGTGCGACTCCTGCCCCGCGGCGGAGACGACTTCACCTCCGCGCTGACAGAAGGGCTCGAGATGGCGAGCGACGACGCTGCCGAGCTCAAGGCTCGGGTCGGGGTTCGGGCTGAGGGCATGCCGGGGGACGACGACCCTGACGCCGAGGCGCAACGACTCCTCACCGGCAAGGCGGACGAGCTGATCGACGACATTCGCGGATCGGTGGATTTCTTCCTGTCCCAGGAGGGTGACGCCACGCTGGAGCGGCTTGTGGTCGCAGGAAACGGTGCTCGGCTGCCGCACCTGGCGAATCGCATGGCGCGCCTCATGGGAGTCCAGGTCGAACCGGCCAAGATCCTCGACCTGATCGAGGTGGGGCGGGTCGACCTCAGCGACGACGAAATGCTCGAGGCGCAACCGGTGATCCCGACCGCCCTCGGGTTGGCGCTGTGGGGTGAGGTCTGATGCGACCGATCAACCTGCTCCCCCCCGAAGCCTTTGAGCGCAGCGCCGGCCGCCGCCGCGTGCTCCGGCTCGCCCTCCTCGGCATGCTCTACCTGGTGCTCCTCGCGTTTCTGTTGGTGCTCGCCCGTCGCGATACCGCCGAGGTCCGCAGCAGCGTCGAGGAGCAGCAGGCCCTCAACACCGGCCTCCAGACTCAGCTCGCCGACATGCAGGGTGCCGACGACCTGGTACTCCGCTACGACGAGGACGCCGGCCTCATCGAGGCCCTGCTCACCGCCGACGTGTCATGGGGGAGGATCCTGAACGACCTGGGCCGCATGATCCCGGACCGGGTGTGGCTCAACCAGTTCCAGGGACGCGTCGATCTCGATCCCGAGTCCCCGGCACAAGGCACCATCCACGTGACCGGTACCGGGTTCGGATTCGGAGACGTCGCGGCCTGGCTGCGGGCCCTCGACTCGGATCGGTTCCCGTCGGTGGCCGGGACCTGGGTCTCGAGCGTGGCGGGTGACAACATCGGCGAAATCCCGGTGGTGAGCTTCGAGTCGCAGACCTCGCTGACGGACGCCGCCCTCACCGAGCGTGTTGAGGAACGAATCCCCGAGGTGGGGCGATGAGACGTTCCACTGTCTGGATCATTGTGGCGACGCTGCTGGTGGGCACGCTGGGGTGGTGGATGTTCCTCATGTCGCCGGAGCGATCCACCACCGCCGATGCTCGTCAGGAGCTGGAGGCGGCCCAGCTTCGCGAAGCGACCATCCGCTCCCAGATCGCCCAGCTCGCCGATATCATCGACAACGAGATCTCCTACCGCTTCGCCATCGGAGAGATGGAAACGGCGATCCCGGTCCAGCCCCAGGCGGACGTGTTTCTCGACGATCTCACCTACCTGGCGGAGAGCACCGGCGTCGACATCTTCTCCATCGGCCTGACGCCGCCGGCCGCCATCGACCTCACCGACCTGGGTCAACCCGGGGTGGAGGCCTACCAGGTGACGGTGAGCTTGACGGCGCAGGGCCAGTACTTCGAAGTCCTCGGGTTCCTCTACGGCTTGGAGGCGATGGATCGCCTCGTCCGGGTCGATTCGATCAGTCTCTCCCCCGAGGGGGTCGTGGGGGAGGAGCAGCCGCCGCCCGAGGAAACCGACGAGTCGACCACGACGACGACCATTGCCGAGCCCCGATTGCGGCCCGAGCCCGATGTGCTCGGTGTCGACCTCTCGCTGCGGATCTTCACCCGCACCGGTACCGACCTCGCCGCCCCGGTCACCGACCAACAGCCCGCCGCCGAACCCGACGGGACCAGCAACCCGGAGGCGGCGCAATGAGGTGGCAGCGGCTGCGGGGGTTCGTGGCGGGGCTGATCGCGGCCGGGCTGGTGGCAGCCGGGATCACTGCCGGTTGGATGGTCGTGACTTCCGGCGTCCTGGCTTCCCAGCCGACCCACCCCGACGACGGCGGGCGGCTCAGCGCGGCACCCGAAGCCATGGAGGTGGAGACGCCGGCACCCCTCTCGGCGGCGTTCCAGATCTCCCAGCCACGTGACCCCTTCCGGCCCCTCATCGACGAAGGATCCACGACCGGAGACATCCCCGGCGTCGGCGGTCAACCCGGCGAGGAGCCGGATGACGGATTCACCCCGTCGGCGACCACCATCACCCTCAAGGAGATCCGAGAGGTGGGCGGGGTGCTGCGGGCCACCGTCGTCGTCGGGACTGTGAGCTACGACGTAGGGGTGGGTGACACCTTCGCCGTCTCCTACAAGGTGGTGAGCCTCACCGAGAACAAGGGGGTCTTCACCTTCGGCGACAGTGCTTTCGAGCTCACCGTTGGGCAGCAGATCCTGAAATAGCGACGTTTCGCAAGAACTCCGCTGGATGCGGAGCCCCGAGGGGTGGAGGGCCGGGCAACCGGCCCTCCACCCTGTTTCGTCCACGGTTTGTGGAAGGCGAGCGTCGCAGCGCCGGGTACCATCAGGCGCCATGTTGCGTTTCCTCACTGCAGGCGAATCCCACGGGCCGGCGCTGGTGACGGTGGTCGAGGGCCTCCCCGCCGGGCTCGAGGTGTCGCGCGAGGCCATCGCGGCGGAGCTGGCGAGACGCCGCCTCGGCTACGGGCGGGGGCGGCGCATGCAACTCGAACGCGATGAGCTGGAGCTGTTGGGAGGGATCCGTTTCGGCCGCACCCTGGGAAGCCCGGTGGCGGTCCTGATCCGCAACACGGAGTGGCCCAAGTGGACCGAGGAGATGTCACCCGAGCCCGGCGCGGCGCGCCGGCCGATGACGACGCCCCGGCCCGGGCATGCCGACTTGGCCGGAATGCTCAAGTACGACAGCCACGATGCCCGCGACATCCTGGAGCGGGCATCGGCTCGAGAGACGGCGGCCCGCACCGTCGCCGGGCACCTCGCCAAGACGCTCCTCACCGCCCTCGACATCACGGTCCTCAGCCACGTGGTCGCGATCGGTTCCGTCACCGCCGCCTCCGGCAACCTTCCCGGACCAGACGACCTGCCGACGATCGACGCCTCCCCGGTGCGGGTCTTCGACCCGTTGCAGGCGGAGGCGATGGTGGCCGAGATCGAAGCCGCCAAGGCAGAACGCGATACCCTCGGTGGTGTCGTCGAAGTGCTCGCCTACGGCGTCCCGCCGGGCCTCGGCAGCCATGTGCACCACGACCGGCGTCTCGACGCCCGCCTCGCCTCCGCCCTCATGTCGATCCAGGGCATCAAGGCGGTCGAGATCGGCGACGGCTTCACGGTGGCGACGCAGCGCGGCAGTGCCGCTCACGACGAGATCTACCACGAGGAGGGCGAGTTCGTCCGCCACACGTCGCGAGCGGGTGGCACCGAAGGCGGGATCAGCATCGGAGGCCTGCTCCGGGTCCGGGCGGCCATGAAACCGATCTCCACCGTGATGCGCCCGCTCGACACCGTCGACGTCACCACCAAGCAGCCGGAGAAGGCGTTCCGGGAACGCAGCGACGTCTGCGCGGTGCCGGCGGCAGGCGTCGTCGCCGAGCAGATGGTGGCGATCGTGCTCGCCCAAGAGGCGCAGCGAAAGTTCGGCGGGGACACCGTGGCCGACATGCAGGCTGCGCTCGAGGCCTACCGACGTCGCATCGCAGGCTTCTGAACACCATGCGCGGACACCTCTGGCTGGTCGGGATGATGGGAGCCGGGAAGAGTTCGGTGGGAGCGGCGCTGGCGGCGAGACGGGGCCTTCCGTTCTACGACACCGACGACGAGGTGGAGGCGGAAGCCGGCTGCACCATTGCCCGCCTCTGGATGGAGCGGGGCGAGGGAGCCTTCCGCGAGATGGAGGCGCACGCCATCACTCGCGTGGCCGGATACCCGGCCGGCGTTGTCGCCACCGGCGGGGGAGTGGTGATCGACCGCGCCAACGTGGCCACCATGCGCGCCGACGGAACCGTGGTGTGGCTCACCGCCCCGGCGGCGGAGCTGCACGCCCGGGTCGGGGAGAGTCAAGACCGTCCCCTGCTCTCGGGGGGCGACGGGGGGGAACGGCTCGCCGACCTGCTGGCGCTGCGGGCCGATCGCTACCGGGAGGCGGCGGACCACACGATCGACACCACGGGGAAGACCACCGATCAGATCGCCGACGAGATCGAGGCACGATGGACCCCATCCTGATCACCGGCGCAGGGAGAACTCTCTCGACGATCCTGGTCGAGGACGAAGCCCTCGACCGCTCCGAGGCGATCCTGGCGCCGGCACCGCAGCGACGCCAGGTGGCGATCCTCACCCAGCCCGGCCCGGGCCACTACGCCCGCCGGGTTGCCAGAACGCTGCGAGCGGCCGGCCTACGCGTCGCGGTACGAACCGTTCCCGACCGGGAACTGGCCAAGACGCTGCAGGTCGCCGAGGAGTGTTTCCTTTGGCTCAACGACCTCGCCCTCACCCGGCACGACACGATCGTCGGCGTGGGCGGGGGAGCCGTCACCGACCTGGCGGGGTTCGTCGCCGCGGTGTACCTGCGGGGGGTGGAGGCGGTGCAGGTGCCGACCACGCTTCTGGCCGCGGTCGACGCCGCGGTGGGTGGCAAGACCGGCGTCAACGTCGGCGGGAAGAACCTGGCCGGGGTGTTCCGGCACCCGTCGCGGGTCGTGATCGATCTCTCGGTGTTGGCCTCTCTTCCGGTGGAGCTGCTGAGGGAAGGATCGGCGGAGGCTCTCAAGGCTGGCCTCATCGCAGACCCGGCGCTGGTCGCCCTCTACGAGCGCCACGGGCTCGAGGCGCCGCTGCGCGACGTGGTGAAGCGGGCGGTGTCGGTGAAAGCTGCCGTGGTGGCGGAGGACTTCACCGAGGCGGGGGTACGCGCCGTGCTCAACTACGGCCACACCATCGGTCACGCCATCGAGACCGCGACCGGCATTCCCCACGGGCACGCAGTGGCCATCGGGATGGTGGCGGCCGGCGTGGTGGCGGCCGCCGAGGTGGGCTTCGACGACGAGGAGCGGCAGCGGGCGATCATCGGGCATTTAGGGCTGCCGGTGACGGCGCCGCCCGTCGAAGGCGCCACCGTGCGGCATCTCATGGCACTGGACAAGAAGCGGGACGCCGCCGGCCTTCGCATGGTGCTGCTCGAACGCATCGGGGTGCCGGTGATCCGCCCGGTCACGGCCGCTAGCGTGGAGCCGGCGCTCGCCGCGGTCGGGATCGTCTGAGCGCCGCCCGCAGAGACAGAGGACCCATGGATCACGCCAGCCGACTGCAACGAATGTCGCAGGACCTCATCGATCCCCTGCTCGTCACGAACCTCACCAACGTTCGATACCTGACCGGCTTCACCGGCAGCAGCGCCATGCTGCTGGTGACACCCTCGCGCGCGGTGTTCCTCACCGACGGGCGCTACGGTGAGATCGCGGCGGAGCTGGTGAAGTCCCTCCCCTCCACCGAGCTCGTCGTCTCCTCCGCTGGACTCAACGAGCGGCTCGACGCCGCCTTCGACCGTGCCCCCCGAGTGCTGGTGGAGGCCTCCCACGTCACCTGGAGGTTCGTACGGGAGCTGGGGGCCGCCACCGACAGCAAGCTGGTCGCCAGCGTCGGCGTCGTCGAGGCCTACCGCCGGGCCAAGGACCCGGTCGAGGTGGAGGCGCTGCGGATGGCGGCCGCCGCCGGGGATACCGCCTTCGCTCGGATCGAGGAGCTGGCGCCTGCGACCGCCACCGAACATGCCGTGGCCGAGAGGCTGGTGGCGGTCATGGAAGAGGCCGGCGGTCGGCGAGCCGGCTGGCCTCCCATCGTGGCTGCCGGCGGCAACGCCTCCCGTCCCCACCACGAGGCAGGCTCCGAACGGGTCGGGACGGGGCTACTGCTGCTCGACTACGGGTGCACAGTGGACGGATACCACTCCGACATGACCCGCACCGTGTGGCGGGACGGCGATTCCGACCCGGAGCTGGAACGGGTCTACGCCGCGGTGCTGGAGGCCAACGAGGCCGGCATCGCCGCGATAGGGCCGGGGGTCGTGGCCGGAGAGGTGGACGCGGTGTGCCGCCGGGTCCTGGAGGGCTACGGGTACGGCGAGTACTTCGTGCATTCCACCGGGCACGGCGTCGGCCTCGACATCCACGAGGGTCCGTGGGTGCGACGCGACTCGAAGGACGTGCTGGAGCCGGGACATGTCGTCACCGTCGAACCCGGGGTCTACCTCCCCGGCCGCCTCGGCGTCCGCATCGAGGACATGGTTCTCGTCACCGCCGACGGACCCGACGTCCTCACCCACGCGAGCAAGGAGTTGGCACCCACATGATCTCGACCAACGACGTCAAGCCGGGCATGGCCCTCAACCTGCCCGAAGGACTCTTCTCGGTGGTTGAGTACCAACACGTCAAGCCGGGGAAAGGGAAAGCCTTCGTGCGGATGAGGCTGAAGAACGTCGAGAGCGGCGCGGTGCTCGACCGAACCTTCCGCGCCGGTGAGAACCTCCCACGCGCCGTCATCAACCGGCAGGACTTCCAGTTCCTCTACCGCAACGACCTCGGCTACCACTGCATGAACAATGACACCTTCGAGCAGATGGCCGTCCCCACCGACCTGGTGGGCGAGGCCGCCAACTACCTCATGGAGGGCATGACGGTGCAGATCAACCTGTTCGAAGGGAACCCGATCGGTATCGAGCTTCCCGCCTCGGTCGAGCTCGAGGTCACCCACGCCGAACCGGGGGTCAAAGGTGATCGGGTGGCGGGGGCCACCAAGCCGATCACGCTGGCGACCGGCCTCGTCATCCAGGCGCCCCTCTTCGTCGATCAGGGCGACGTGGTGAAGGTCGACACCAGGACCGGGGATTACATCACCCGGGCGTCGTGACCCGGGAACAGGCACGCACCCAGGCCTTGCAGGGGCTCTACGCCGCCGAGGCGCAACGCCGAAAGACCCCCGATCTCACCGGCCTGGGTGCCCGCGCCTCCCGCCTCGTCACCGGGGTGTGGCAACACCGTGACGAGCTCGACGAGGCGATCGCGGCGGCCTCCAGCGGGTGGCGGCTGGAACGCATGCCGGCCGTCGACCGCAACCTGCTCCGCCTCGCCCTCTACGAGTTGCGCTACACCGAGACCCCGGTGGGCGTGATCGCCTCCGAGGCGGTGAAACTGGCCAAGGAGTACTCCACCGAGCGCAGCGGCGCCTTTGTCAACGGCGTCATCGCCACCCTGGCCAAAGAGCGAGAGGCCGCTCCCGGCGGGGTCTGAGGGCGCCGCGGCACCGGTTCGGCCCAGTTTCAAGCCTGGTTTTCGCGCTCCATCGCGATGGTCACCGAAGGCGGCGGCCTTGATGCTATGGTCGGCCGGGCCAACCTTTAAGCCCGGTTCGGTGAAGCCGGAAAGGAAGGAGTATCGATGAAGACGCCGCCAGGCGCGAACCCGTTTGCGCCGCCCGCGCACCCTCTCCCCGTTTCCCCAGGAGGCTGCCGATGCGTGCCATCCTGACCGATGACGACGTCGAGCGGGCCCTGCGGCGCATCGCCTACGAGATCCTCGAGCACAACCGGGGAGCCGACGAGGTCGTGCTGCTCGGCATCCACACCCGGGGCGCCCCGTTGGCGGCCCGACTCGGGGCCTTCATCGGCGAAATCGAGGACGCAGGGGTCCAGGTGGGGACGCTCGACATCGGTCTCTACCGCGACGATCTCGACCAGCGGCCCACCACCCCGCTGGGCCCGACGGAGATCCCAGGTCCGATCGACGACCGCACCGTGGTGCTCGTCGACGACGTCCTCTTCACGGGCCGCACCATCCGCGCCGCCCTCGACGCCCTCGCCGACATCGGCCGGGCCCGCCGGGTGCAGCTGGCGGTTCTGGTCGACCGTGGGCACCGTGAGCTCCCGATCCGGCCCGACTACGTGGGGAAGAACATGCCGACCTCACTGACGGAGCGGGTCATGGTGAAGATCGACGAGGTGGACGGCGCCGAGGGCGTCTGGATCGACGACCGGCCCGAGGCCGGCCAGGAACGGGAGGGACGATGAGGAATCTGCTGACGACCGAGGGGCTCCCCCGAGAGCGACTCGAGAGCCTGCTCGACGACGGGGAGGAGTTCGCCGAGGTGCTGCGGCGGCCCATCCCGAAAGTGCCGGCGCTGCGAGGTAAGACCGTCGCCACGATGTTCTTCGAGCCCTCGACGCGGACCCGCCTCTCCTTCGAACGGGCCGCCCGGGCACTCTCGGCCGACATCCTGTCCTTCTCCCCGGCGACGTCGTCGCTCAAGAAGGGAGAGAGCCTCAAAGACACCGTGCTCACCATCCAAGCCATGGGCGCCGACCTCATGGTGGTCCGTCACACCTCCACCGGGGCGCCGTGGCGAGTAGCGGAGTGGACCCGGCTCCCGGTCGTCAACGGGGGCGACGGGGCGCATCAGCACCCAACCCAGGCCCTGCTCGACTCCCTCACGCTGCGCCGGCGCTTCGGTGGCCTCGACGGGCTCCGGATCGGCATCGTCGGCGACATCCGGCATTCCCGGGTCGCCCGCTCCGACGTCTACGCCTTCGACGCCCTCGGCGCCGCGGTCACCTTGGTCGCACCCCCCACCCTGCTGCCCCCGGACCTGACGAGCTGGCCGGTGGAGGTGTCCCACGACCTCGACGACGTCCTCACCGAACTCGACGCGGTGTACCTGCTGCGGGTGCAGGCGGAGCGGGGAGGGACGTCGGTGTTTCCCTCCCTCCCCGAGTACCGGCAGCGCTTCGGGATGACCCGCCGCCGCTTCGCCCGGCTCAAGCCTGATACCGCGGTGCTTCATCCGGGGCCCATGATTCGAGGAGTAGAGATCGACCAGGAGGTCGCCGACGATCCCCGCTGCCTCGTGCTCGACCAGGTCGCCAACGGGGTGGCGGTGCGCATGGCGGTGCTGTTCCAGCTCCTCGGAGGTGAGCGTGATGCGTGACCTCACCTTGCGCAACGGCACCGTGTTCGCCGGAGGAGAGGTCCTCCCGGGACGCCACGACGTCGTGATCCGCGACGGGCTGGTGGCCGCCATCGGGACCGATGTCGAGGCGGCAGGCGAGGAGATCGACTGCGAGGGCGCCTGGGTGGGACCGGGTCTGGTCGACGTCCACACCCACCTGCGGGAACCGGGCCAGGAATGGAAGGAAGACATCGAATCGGGGTCGGCGGCCGCCGCTGCCGGGGGCTACACCGCGGTGGTGGCGATGCCCAACACCGATCCGGCGATCGACGCCGGGCATCTCGCCCGTTACGTGCAGGAGCGGGGACAGGCCGTCGGGCTGGTCGACGTGATGTCGGCGGGGTGCCTCACCGCCGGCCGGCGGGGCGAGAAGCTCGCCCACCTCGACGAGTTGTGGGACGCCGGAGTGAGACTCTTCACCGACGACGGTGACTCGGTGGCCGATGCCGGGTTGTTGCGTCGGGCCATGGAGTACCTCGCGGAGCGGGGAGGGATCGTCTCCGAGCACTGTATGGACGCCGGGCTCGCCGCCGGAGGTCAGGTCCACGAAGGGGAGGTCGCCTCCCGACTCGGGATGGCGACCATTCCTCGGGAGGCGGAGGAGACCATCATCGCCCGTGACCTCGCCCTGGTGCGGCTCACCGGCGCCCGCTACCACGTCCAGCACCTCTCCACCGCCGGAGCGGTGGCCCTGGTGGCGGCGGCCAAGGCGGAGGGCCTGCCGGTGACCGCCGAGGCCACCCCCCATCACCTCTGCTTCGACCACAGCGCCGTCGAGGAAGCCAACCCGGTCTACAAGATGATGCCGCCGTTGCGCGAGCCGGAGGACGTGGCGGCACTGCGCCAGGGGCTGCGGGACGGGATCGTCGACGTCGTCGGGACCGACCACGCTCCCCATGCCGCCCACGAGAAGGACGTCCCGTGGGAGGACGCCCCCTTCGGGGTGATCGGGCTGGAATGGGCCGCCGCCGTGGTGCACACCGTGGTCGGTCTCGACCAGGCGGCCTTTTTCAGGGTGCTCTCCACCACGCCGGCACGTCTCGTGGGCCTCGACCGGCACGGGGAGCTGGCGGTGGGAAGGGAAGGCAACATCGTCGTGTTCGACCCGGCCCGTCCGGCCGACACCAGTCGCCTCGTCTCGATGGCACCCAACTCCCCCTACCTTGGAATGGAGCTGCAGGGCCGGGTCACCCACACCGTCCTGCGGGGCCGCCTCACGGTGCGGGACGGCGAGGTGGCGCAACCGGCGGGAGCGACCGGGTGAGCAGCGGCGCCCTGGTGCTCGCCGACGGCACCCGCTTCGAGGGGGTATCGGTCGGTGCCGACGGCGTGGCGACCGGAGAGGTCGTCTTCAACACCGCCATGGCTGGCTACCAGGAGATCGTCACCGATCCCTCCTACGCCGGCCAGATCGTGGTGATGACCGCATCGCACATCGGCAACTACGGCACCAACGACGCCGACGCCCAATCGGAATCGCCTCACTGCACCGGGCTGGTGGTGCGTTCCATGAGCCGGCACCCGTCGAGCTGGCGCTCCCAGGAGGGGTTCGACGCCTACCTGCGACGGCACGGAATCGTGGCGATCGCGGACGTCGACACCCGTCGCCTCACCCGCCACCTGCGCGACCGCGGCGCCCAGCCTGCCGCCATTGGCTGCGGAGTCACCCTGGCCGAGCTGGAGCAGCGGGCGGCGACGGCCCCCACCATGGAGGGCCAGGACCTCACCCGTCTCGTCACCACCCCCGCGCCCTACCGGCTCGAAGCGGAAGGGGAGAGCCGGGGCACCGTCGTCGCCTACGACTTCGGCCTGAAACGGGACATCCTTCGCCACCTCACCGGTCGCGGCTTCCATGTGGTGGTGGTGCCGGCGAGCACGACTGCCTCGGCGGTCCTGGCAGAGAACCCGCGAGGAGTCTTTCTCTCCAACGGCCCGGGCGACCCGGAGCCGCTCACGAGCGCCATCGCGGCGGTTCGGGATCTGCTCGGCGAGGTCCCGCTGTTCGGGATCTGCCTCGGGCACCAGGTGCTTGGACTGGCGGTGGGTGCCCGCACCTTCAAGCTCCCCTTCGGTCACCACGGCGGCAACCATCCGGTGCGCCGCCTCAGCGACGGGCGGATCGAGATCACCTCCCAGAACCACGGGTTCGCCGTCGATCTCTGGTCGCTCACCGGTGGGTCCCCGCCCCGGCCGGCGGGACTTCCCGGCCCCGAGCTGCTGCCGGCGGAAGCGCCGAGCCGGTTCGGGCCGGTGGTGGCCACCCATCAGAACCTCAACGACGGGACGCTGGAGGGCCTCGCCTGCCGGGACGTTGCAGCATTCTCGGTGCAATACCACCCGGAGGCTGCCCCCGGCCCGAGTGACGCCACCGGTCACTTCGACCGTTTCGTTGACCTCATGGCGGTGGATTGATGCCGCGGCGCGACGACATCGCCACCATCCTCGTCATCGGGTCAGGGCCGATCATCATCGGGCAGGCCTGCGAATTCGACTACTCCGGTACCCAGGCGGTCAAGGTGCTGCGGGAAGAGGGCTATCGCGTGGTGCTGGTGAACTCCAACCCGGCCACGATCATGACCGATCCCGAGTTCGCCGACGCCACCTACCTGGAACCCATCACCCCCGAAGTCGTCACGGCCATCATCGACAAGGAGCGTCCCGACGCCCTGCTTCCCACCCTGGGCGGCCAGACCGCGCTCAACGTGACGATGGCCCTCGCCGCCGAGGGCGTCTTCGACACCTACGGGGTCGAGCTCATCGGTGCCGGGCTCGACGCCATCGCCACCGCGGAGGATCGGGGGCGTTTCAAGGCCGCCATGGAAGCGATCGGCATCGGCACCGCCCCCGCCGAGTACGTCCACGATCTCGACGCCGCCCTCGGTGCGGTGGAGCGCCTCGGCTATCCGGTCATGGTCCGTCCCTCGTACATCCTGGGAGGGGGCGGCACCGGGGTGGCCGGCGACGAGGCCGAGCTGCGCGCCGTCGTCGAGTACGGGCTCGCCGCCTCCCCGGTGGAGGAGGTCCTGGTGGAGCAATCGGTGGTGGGGTGGAAGGAGTTCGAACTCGAGGTGATGCGGGACGCAGCCGACAACGCCGTCGTCATCTGCTCGATCGAGAACCTCGACCCGATGGGGGTCCATACCGGGGACTCGATCACGGTGGCGCCGGCGATGACGCTCTCCGACCGGGAGTACCAGGAGATGCGGGACGAGGCGATCGCCTGCCTGCGCGCCATCGGAGTCGAAACCGGAGGCTCCAACGTTCAGTTCGCGGTCGACCCGGCGACGGGACGGCGCATCATCATCGAGATGAACCCGCGGGTGTCCCGGTCCTCCGCCCTCGCCTCCAAGGCGACCGGATTCCCCATCGCCAAGATCGCCGCCAAGCTGGCGGTGGGCTACACGCTCGACGAGATCGCCAACGACATCACAGGAGCGACGCCGGCCTCCTTCGAGCCTGCCCTCGATTACGTCGTCGTCAAGGTCCCCCGGTTCGACTTCGCCAAGTTCCCCTCGGTGCGGCCAGTGCTGGGGACGTCGATGCAGAGCGTGGGGGAGGCGATGGCGATCGGCCGTACTTTCCCCGAGGCGCTGCAGAAGGCACTCCGCAGCCTGGAGACGGGGCGGCGGGGCCTCAACGCCGATGTCGGCGAGGCCGCGGTCACCGGGCGCGACACCGGCGAGATGCTGGCCGGCATCGCCACCCCGACCCCGGATCGGGTCTTCGCCATCGCCGAGTTGCTGCGGCGGGGCGAGCCGGTGGAGCGGCTCGCTGCCCTCACCGGGATCGACCCGTGGTTCATCCACGAAATGGCGGCCGTGGTCGAGATGCGGGGCGAGCTCGAGGCAGGGGCGCCCGACCCCGTCCTGGCCCGGCGGGCGGTGCGACTCGGCTACGGCTCCGCCCAGCTCGCCCACCTCTGGGGCGGCACGGTGCTCGACATGCGGCGCCGCCTCGCCGCGTGGGGGATCCGGACCACCTTCAAGACGGTCGACACCTGCGCCGCCGAGTTCACGGCGCGGACGCCATACTTCTACAGCGCCCACGAGGACGAAGACGAGGTCCCTCCGCCGGGAACACGCACCGTGGTGGTGCTCGGCTCCGGCCCGAACCGCATCGGTCAGGGCATCGAGTTCGACTACTGCTGCGTCCACGCCTCCTTCGCCCTCCAGGACGCCGGATACGAGCCCGTGATGATCAACTGCAACCCGGAGACGGTGTCGACCGACTACGACACCTCGTCCCGCCTCTACTTCGAGCCGCTCACCATCGACGATGTCATGGCCGTGGTGGAGGCCGAGCAGCCGCAGGCCGTCATCGTCCAGCTCGGGGGACAGACGCCACTGAGCCTGGCGCGGGACTTGGAGGGATGCGGAGTCCCGATCGCCGGAACCAGCCCCGACGCCATCGATGCCGCCGAGGACCGGGATCGTTTCTCGGCGCTGTGCCGCCGTCTCGACGTGCCGCTCCCACCCCACGGCACCGCCACCACCGTCCCCGAGGCCGAGGAGATCGCCGACGAGGTCGGCTTCCCGGCCCTGGTGCGGCCCTCCTACGTGCTGGGCGGCAGGGCGATGCGCATCGTCTACACCATCGACGAACTGTCCGCCTACCTGCACGAGCTGTACGAGGCGGTGCCCGGAGGCGAGGTCGACCTGGCGGAGGCACCGGTGCTGATCGACCGGTTCTTGGAGAACGCCATCGAGGTCGACGTCGACGTGGTCTTCGACGGGCATGAGATGCTGCTGGGAGGGATCATGGAGCATGTCGAGCAGGCCGGCATCCACTCCGGCGACTCGGCGTGCGTGGTTCCGGCCCCCACCTTGTCGCCCGGTGTGGTGGAACGGATCGTCGACTACACGGAACGGCTCGCCCGCGGGCTCGAGGTGCGCGGGCTGCTCAACATCCAATACGCCACTCGGGGCGAGGAGCTGTACGTTCTGGAAGCCAACCCCCGCGCCTCGCGCACCGTACCGTTCATCTCGAAAGCGACCGGGGTACCCCTCGCCAAGGTGGCGACAAGGGTCATGATGGGGGAGTCGATCGCGGCATTGCGCGACGCCGGGATGATTCCGCCTGCCGGCAGCGCCGGATACACCGCCGTCAAGGAGGCTGTGATGCCGTGGAAGAGGTTCCCGGCCGAGGACACGGTGCTCGGTCCCGAGATGCGAGCCACCGGTGAGGTGATGGGGATCGGCCCCGACTTCGGTACCGCCTACGCCAAGGCCCTCCTCGGGGCGGGGCACGAGGTGCCGCGCCACGGCACCCTCTTCTTGTCGCTGGCGGACCGGGACAAGGAACGGGGCCTCGACGTTGCGGCGCTCTACGCCGACCTCGGGTTCCGCATCCTCGCAACCCACGGAACCGCCGGATTCCTGGCTCGCAACGGTATCGCCGCCACCCATGTCGACAAGGTGGGGGAGGGACCCTACGACCCGGTGCGGCTCGTCGAATCCGGCCAGATCAACCTCATCGTCAACACCCCGCGGGGTCGCCGGGCTCGAGGGGACGGCGGCCTCATCCGGCGTGCCGCGACCCGCCACGGTGTGCCGTGCGTCACCACCGTCAAGGGCGGTCGAGCGGTGGCCCGCAGCATTGCCCTCCATGGCGACGCCGTCACCACCGTCCGCTCCCTCCAGGATTACCACGGGGGCCGGCATGCTTGACCTTCGCACCCGCCTCGGCAGCCACGAGCTGACGACCCCACTGGTGGCGGCCAGCGGCACGGTGGGGTCCGTCGTCGACTGCGCCGAGGTGAGTGCCTTCGAGGCATACGGGGCGGCGGTCGCCAAATCCGTCAGCGTCGAGCCCTGGGCAGGGAAGGCGGCGCCGCGGCTCGCCCCGGTCGGGGAGGGCATGCTCAACGGCATCGGCATCCAGAACCCCGGTATCTCAGCCTGGGTGGAGCAGAACGCCCAGGGCCTGGCCGCCGTCCCCACCGAGGTGTGGGGATCGGCGGTGGGGAAGACCCCCGACGAGTTCGCCCGGGTTGCCGCGGCCCTCGGCGAAGCCGGCGTCGCCGCCGTCGAGGTGAACCTGTCGTGCCCCAACCTGGAGCGAGGTGACCTGTTCGCCCTCGATGCTGCCGCCTCCGCCGAGGTGGTGGCGGCGGTGCGGGCCGCCACCACCCTCCCCGTGGGCGCCAAGCTCTCCCCCAACGCCCCGGACGTGACGGCGGTGGCGGCCGCAGTCGCCGAGGGCGGTGCCGACTGGGTGGTCCTCACCAACACGGTGTGGGGGGCGGCAATCGACATCGAGGCACGCCGTCCGGCGCTCTCGGGCGGCGTCGGCGGCTACTCCGGCCCGCCCCTCAAACCGATCGCCCTCCGCTGCGTCTGGGAGGTGCACCAGGCCCTCCCCGGCCTCCCCATCATCGGCTGCGGGGGAGTACGCCACGGCCGCGACGTGGTCGAGTACCTGCTGGCGGGCGCCTCCGCCGTCGCCGTCGGCACCGCTCATCTCGCCGAGCCGCGGTGCGGGATCCGGATTCGGGACGAGCTGGCGGCGTGGTGCCGGCGCCACCACGTCACCACCGTCACCACCCTGGTGGGAGCGGCCGAGCCATGGTGACCCGGCCCCCGGTCCTCGTGGCTCTCGACGTGGCGACCGGCGAGGAGGCGGTACGCCTCGCCAAGGCCGTCGCCCCCCACGTCGGTGGGTTCAAGATCGGCCTCGGGCTGCTCTACGGGCCCGGGCCGGTGCTCACCTCGGCCCTCGTCTCCTTCGGGCTCCCGGTGTTCGTCGACGCCAAACTCCACGACATTCCCACCCAGGTCGGAGCAGCCGCGCGCCGGCTGGGACGCCTCGGCGCCCGCTGGGTCACCGCCCACGTCGCCGGTGGCGTCCCGATGCTGGAGGCGGCGGTGGAAGGCCTCGGAGAGACCTCCGGCGGCGGCGCCGGGGTGCTCGGGGTCACCGTACTCACCAGCCTCGACGAGGCGTCCCTCGCCGCCGTCGGCATCACGGCAACCCCGGGCCGGCTGGTGTCGCGCATGGCGCGGGCCGCGGACCGGGCCGGATGCGAAGGCCTGGTGTGCTCGCCGCAGGAGCTGCAGGTGGTCGCCACCGTCGCTCCCGACCTGGTCAAGGTGATCCCCGGGATCAGGCCGACCGGAGTCGACGCCGGCGATCAGGCCCGGGTCTCGACGCCACAGGCCGCCATTGCCCGTGGCGCCGACTGGCTGGTGGTCGGCCGCGCCATCACCGCGGCTCCCGATCCGGTCGCTGCCGCAGCCAATCTCGGCGAGGAGGTCTTGGCCGCGATCCGAGCCTTGGAAGGGCCCGCTTGATAGAGTGCCGGAGTCATCGGGAGGAGATGGACACATGCCACCGAAGCTGACCGACGAACAGCGCCGCGCTGCGCTGGTGAAGGCGGCAGCGGCACGCCGGACCCGGGCCGAGATCAAGGAGCTGCTGCGCACCGGATCGCTCAGCCTCGCCGAGGTCCTGGACCGGGCAGAGACCGACGACGTCGTCGCCGGGATCAAGGTCAGCTCCCTGCTGGTCGCGGTCCCCGGCATGGGCAAGATCAAGGCGAAGCGGCTCATGGAGGAGCACGGCATCGCCGAGAACCGGAGAATCCGAGGGTTGGGGTCCCGGCAACGGTCCACCCTGCTCTCCCACTTCTCTTGAGAGGGCTGCCCCGCCGGCGCGGCGCGGGCAGCGGACCGAGGGCGGGCCCGCCGTGATCGTCACGATCTCGGGGCGGCCCGGGTCGGGCAAGAGCACCGTCGCCAAAGCCCTCGCCCGCCGCCTTGGACTCGACCACGTCTCGGCCGGTGACTTCATGCGGGAGATGGCGGCGGAGCGGGGGATCTCGGTGCTCGAGCTGTCCCGGATCGCCGAGCACGACGACGCCATCGACCACGAGATCGACGCCCGGAGCCGCCGGCTCGGGCAAACACGGGACGGGTTCGTCATCGACTCCCGCCTGGCGTGGCATTTCATCCCGGACGCCTTCAAGGTGTTCCTCGACGTGCGGCTCGACGTTGCCGCGGAGCGGATCTACGGAGACCGGCGGGGGAGCGAGGCGGAGAACGTCGACCTGGAGACCACGAGGCGCAACACCGAGGCCCGCAGGGCCTCCGAATCGAAACGCTACGCCGTCTACTACGGGATCGATTACCTCGATCCCGCCAACTACGACCTGGTGGTCGACACCTCCGACCTCGACGTCGCCGGAGTCGTCGACGGCATCGTGGCACGCCTCGAGACGGAGACCACCGGTTGAAGGGTGGCGGCGGCCTATACTCGGCGGCGCCGATTGGTGCGACCGTTGGGCGCGCCCGAACAGGGGACACCGTCCGGCAGCCGAGAATCAGGAGAGCCATCCCGCATGATCGACCCACCCATCGGACGCGTACTCGAGAAGACCAACTGGTCGCGCTTCGGGCTCGTGGTGCTGGCGGCACGCCGCGCCCGTCAGATCAACGCCTACTTCAACCAGCTCGGGGAGGGTTTCGGGAGCTACGTGCCTCCCCAGGTTCACTCCCTGTCACGCAAGCCGCTGTCGATCGCCTTCGAGGAGATCGACGAGGACAAGGTCGTGATCGACACCGAGGAGTAGCCCCGTGCTTGCCGGGCGACATGTCGTGCTCGGAATCTCCGGAGGCGTGGCCGCCTACAAGACGGTCATCCTCGCCCGCAGGTTGATCGAGCGCGGCGCCGCGGTCCGCACCGTCATGACCGTGGCGGCCACCCACTTCGTGGGGCCTGCCAGCTTGGCGGCCGTCACCGGACGCCATCCCGTCGTCGGGCTGTTCGAGGACGCCGACGTTTCCCCGCACACCACCATGGGTCAGTGGGCCGACGTGATCGTGGTGGCTCCCGCCACCGCTGCCACCATCTCCCGCATCGCCAACGGGCTCTCCGAGGACGCCCTCAGCGCCACCGTCCTGGCGACCCGGGCCCCGATCGTGGTGGCGCCGGCGATGCACACCGAGATGTGGGAACACGCCGCGACCCGGCGCAACGTCGCCACCCTCGAAGCCGACGGCTGCCACCTGGTGGGGCCGGCCTCCGGCGCCCTCGCCGCCGGTGACGTTGGGCCAGGGCGAATGGCGGAGCCCGAAGAGATCCTCGCCGTCGTGGAGCGTGTCGTCGCGCCCCACCCCCTCGCCGGGTGGCGGGTGCTCGTCACCGCCGGCGGGACCCGGGAGGCGATCGACCCGGTTCGCTACATCGGGAACCGCTCCTCGGGGAAGATGGGCAACGCCGTCGCCGTCGCCGCCGCTCGCCGAGGCGCCGCCGTCACCCTGGTCACCGCCGCCCCGCCGCCGGACGTGCCCGGGATCGAGATCGTGACGGTGGAGAGCGCGGCGGAGATGGCCGAAGCCGTCTGGAGGCTCGCCCCCGAGATGGATGTGGCGGTGATGGCGGCCGCCGTCGCCGACTTCAGACCCTCCTCGGCGTCGGATGCCAAGATCCGCCGCCGAGAACACCCCGATTCGTTGTCGTTGGAGCCCACCCCCGATGTGCTGGCCGGCATCGCCGCCATGGATCCCCGCCCGTTCCTCGTCGGGTTCGCCGCCGAGACCGGGTCGCTCGACCAGGCGGTGGCGAAGGCCACCGGCAAGGGCGTCGACCTGCTCGTCGCCAACGACGTCACCAAGGACGGGTCGGGATTCGGCAGCGACGACAACGAGGTGACGCTCATCAGCCCCGACGGCACCGCCAAGCCGTGGCCGCTGCTGTCCAAGCAGGACGTCGCCGGCCGGCTGTGGGACCGCATCGCCGAGTTGCGCCCCGGGACCGGAGTCGATCACTGATCCCGATCGCCCAAGTCGTTCCCGATCTCCCCACCTTCGCGGTCGACGCCGGTTTCACGTACCGGATTCCCGACACCCTCGACGGCGTCACCGTCGGGTCCATGGTGCGGGTCCCGCTGGGAGGGCGCCGGGTCCGCGGCTACGTCATCGAGGTGAGGAAGGAGGGGGAGCAGCGCCGCCTCAAGGACATCGGCTCGGTCTCGGGAGACCTGGCGATCTTCGGTCCCCGTCTCCTGGAGACCCTGCGATGGGCCGCCGTGCACTACGTCGCCCCGTTGGCGGCCGTTCTGGCGAAGGCGGCACCGCCCAATCTGCCGCGGGGACCGGTCCCGCAGCGGGCGTGGACCGGCAGGGAGCCGCCATCTCCATTGCCCGACGTCACCGCAGCCTTGCAGGCCGGACGCCACGCCCATCCCGCCTCGCTCGTCGGATCGGGACCCTGGGGGGAGGAGGCCGCCGGCCTCGCCGCCCCGTTGCTGGCCGCCGGGCGCACCACCGGGATCGTGGTGCCCACTCTCGCCGAGGCGGAAACCCTGGCGGCGGACCTGAAGGCCCGCCTCGGGCCCCAGGTGCTCCTGGTGTCGTCGTCGCTCCCGGCCCGCGACGTGACCCGGGTCTGGGTCGAGGCGGAACTGGGTGAAGGGCGGGTCGTTGTCGGCACCCGCGAGGTCGTCCTCTGGCCGCTCGGTACCCCCGCGCTCTGGATCGTGGTCGAGGAGGGGCGGCGGGCCATGAAAGCCCCACAGACCCCCACGTTGCACGTACGCGACGTGTTGCGACGCCGCGCCGCGGTGGAACGCTCCGGACTCGTGTTCGTCGGTCCGGTCCCCACCGTCGAGACGCTGACTCGCGGCGTCGACGTCCACGAGCCGCCACACCGGGTCTGGCCCCTCGTCGAGGTAGCCGACCGTGCCACCGAGCCGCCCGGGGGCGGGGTGATCATGGAGGCGACCCGCCGCGCCATCGCCGGCGCCCTGCAGCGCCACGAGCCGGTCTTCGTCTTCGTGTCCCGCCACGGCTACGCCCCTGCCTTTCGCTGCGTCCGCTGCCGGACCCTGCGGCGCTGCCCCCGATGCGGTGCCGGCGCCGACCGTGGCGAGGTGTGCCGCCGCTGCGGGGCCGCCCTCGGAGCCTGCTTGGAATGCGGAGGGCGCCGCTTCGAGCCCCTCGGGGCTGCGGTGGGTCGGGTGCTCGACGAACTGCGGAGCCGGTTCGGGGATGCGGTCGGGCCGCCGGATTCGGGCCGCCCGGTGCGAGTGGGAACCGAGCGCGACCTCCCCGGGGCCGGTGCGGTTGCGCTCTCGGTGGCGGTCGACGCCGATTCGTTGCTGCTCGCCCCGCACTACCGAGCGGAGGAGGATGCCCTGCGGCTCCTGGCGCGCATCGCCGCCCTCGTGCAACGGGGACGGGGACACCGCTGCCTCATCCAGACCGGCCAGCCACGGCATCGGGTGCTGACCGCGTTGCGACGGGGGCGACCCGGAGAGCTGCTCGCGGAGCTGGCGGTGGAGAGGATCGAGGAAGGCTTCCCTCCGGCCACCGAGCTGGTGGCGGTCGAGGTCGAGGGAGGAGGCGGCGCGCTGGATCGGGAGCTGCGGGAGGCCGCGGCCGGCGAGGCGACCGTCCACGGACCCGCCGAGCAGGGAGCGAGGCAACGGTGGCTGCTCCAGGGGGAGCGCCTCGACCCGGTCCGGCTCCGGCTCCGCCCGCTCGTGCAGGTATGGCGCGACGCCGGAGTGAGGGTGAGGATCGACGCCGATCCCGTCGAGCTGTGAGGCGGGCCCGCCAAAGCTAGAGTCGCGGGCGACATGGCCCTCTATCCCATCAGGACCTTCGGGGACCCGGTGTTGCGGACCCCTGCCGAGACGATCGACGAGATCACCAGCGCCCTGGAACGGCTCGTCGATGACATGCTCGAGACCATGTACGAAGCCCCCGGTGTCGGGCTCGCCGCCCCCCAGATCGGGGTCTCGAAACGACTCTTCGTCGGCGACGCCGGAGAAGGGCCCCTGGTCATGGTGAACCCCGAGTTGGTCGAGACGTCGGGCGAGTGGACCTTCGAGGAGGGCTGCCTGTCGATCCCCGGGCGCTTCTGGCCCATCTCGCGAGCCGGCTTCGCCCGAGCCCGCGGCATCGACCTGAACGGCAACGACATCGAATACGCAGGTGACGAGCTGCTCGGCCGGCTCCTCCAGCATGAGATCGACCACCTGCACGGGACCCTGCTCCTGTCCCGCCTCGCCCGCCGCGCCAGGAAACAGGCGATGCGAGAGCTGCGCGAAGAAGCGCTGGGGCTGCGCGGGGTGCCGTGATGCGAGTCGCCTTCCTCGGGACACCGGCCGCTGCCGTCCCGACCCTGGCCGCCCTGCTCGACGTCGCCACCGTCGAAGTCGTCGTCACCCGTCCCGACCGTCCCCGAGGCCGGAGCCGCCACCCGGCGCCCCCCGAGGTGAAGCAGGCCGCCCGGGAATGGGGATTGCAGGTGGCGCAGCCGGAGACCCACGCCGACCTGCACCAGGTGCTGGCCGGACGCGGGCTCGACCTCGCCGTCGTCACCGCCTACGGCCGCATCATCCGCCCCGAGACGCTCGCCGTTCCTCGCATCGGATTCGTCAACGTGCATTTCTCGCTGCTGCCACGCTGGAGGGGCGCGGCGCCCGTGGAACGGGCCATCCTCGCCGGCGACGACAGCACCGGGGTCTCCCTGATGCTCATGGACGAGGGTCTCGACACCGGCCCCGTCATCGCAGCCACCGAGACCGACATCGGGCCCGAGGAGACCGGCGGGATGCTGACCGGACGCCTGTCGCATCTCGGGGGGTACCTCCTCCACGACGCCCTGCCCGCCTTCGCAGCAGGCGACCTGCAGCCCGCGGCCCAGATGGAGGCAGGGGCCGTGGCGGCCCCGATGCTGTCCACCGCCGAGGCTCGCATCGACCCCGGCCTCGACAGCGAGGTGGTGCACCGCATGGTGCGGGCATTCCGTCCCCGCCCCGGAGCGTGGCTCTCGGCGGCGGGGGAGCGGCTCGGGGTCCTCGAAACGGCCGAGTCGGGAGAGATCGTCGACACCGGGTGCATCGACATCATCGACGGGATCCCCCACCTCGGCGTGCGGGATGGGTCGCTCGAGTTGCGCACGGTACAGCCGGCCGGGAGACGGCCCCTGAGCGGCCGTGACTGGGCCAACGGGCGCCGGGGCGAGGGTGCGGTGGTGGATCCGCTGGAGAGCTGACAGGGTGCCTCTGGCCGCTCCTGGCGGCCAGAGGGGTCACAGTGTGCCCGGCCGCGGCCGGGCACCTCAGGTGATGACGATGCCCTCGAGATCGTCTTCAGGCTCCGGGTAGGCCATGCCGAGGCCCTCGAGGGTGGAGACGATGGTCTCGGCCACAACGAGATTGCGGTACCACTTGTGGTTGGCGGGGACGACATGCCAGGGGGCGCCGGCGGTGCTGGTGGTCGAGAGCACGGCCTCGAAGGCGGCCATGTAGTCGTCCCAGAGCTCGCGGGTGGTGAGGTCGGCGACGTTGAACTTCCACCGCTTCTCGGGATCGGCGAGGCGGGCCCGGAGCCGCTCCGCCTGCTCCTCCTTCGAGATGTGCAGGTAGAACTTGAGGATGGTGGCGCCCTCGTCGACGAGGAGGCGCTCGAAGGCGTTGATGTGGTCGTAGCGTCGCGCCCATCGCTCCTCCGGCACGAGGTCGCGGACGCGCACCACCAGCACGTCCTCGTAGTGGCTGCGGTTGAACACGACGATCTGGCCGTCTGCCGGGCTGTGACGGTGGATCCGCCACAGGTAGTCGTGCGCCAGCTCGACCGGGCTCGGAGCTTTGAAGTTGACCACTCGCACTCCCTGCGGGTTGACGCCGGAGAACACTTTGCGGATCGTGCCGTCCTTGCCGCCGGTGTCCATCGCCTGGAACACCACCAGGAGGCGATGGCGGCCCTCGGCCCACATGACCCGCTGCTGGGCGGCGAGTCGCTTACGCAGGGCAGCGAGCCGGCCCCGCACGTCCAGCTTCTCGAAACCCGCGGTGTCGTCTGGATCCCAATCGGCGAGACGCACCGGACTACCCGGCTCGATCCGGTACTGTCGCACGCTGCCTCCCTGGGGCGTCGCTCGGTCTCCCTTCACCGCAATCTAGTGAGGGCCGCGGGGAGACCGGGAAGATCCTCGGCAGGGCCTGCGAGGGTCCTATGCTGCCAGCCGTGATCTCGCCACCTCGCATCGCCCCTTCGATCCTGGCCGCCGACTTCGCCCGCCTCGGCGAAGAAGTGCGGCGGGTGGAGCCCTACGTCGACCTGCTCCACATCGACGTGATGGACGGCCACTTCGTGCCCAACATCACGGTGGGGATCCCGGTCATCGCCAGCCTCCGCAAGGCCACGGATCTCACCTTCGACTGCCATCTGATGATGACCAACCCCGACGCCTACTTCGCCCCGCTACGAGAGGCTGGTGCCGACATCGTCTCGGTCCACGTCGAAGCGTTCCCCGACCCGGCCCGCGTCGCCGCCGCGGCCCGCCAGGAAGGACTGCAATTCGGGCTCGCCCTCAACCCGCCCACCCCGTTCGCGGCGGTGGACCGGTACCTGGAGCTGTGCGATCTGCTCGTGGTGATGTCGGTGCACCCCGGGTTCGGCGCTCAGGTCTTCATCGAAGAGACGTTGGACAAGGTGGTCGAGGCGCGAAAGTTCATTGATTCCCGTGGATTGCCGACCGATATAGAGATCGACGGCGGGATCAGTCCCGACAACGTGGCACGGGTTCGTGCTGCTGGCGTCGACGTCTTCGTCGCCGGGAGCGCCGTGTTCGGGGCCTCGGATCCCGTGTCGGCCATTCTCGCGATGCGTGACGCACTGGAGACGTAGAGGGAACCATGAAGGAACGGGTCCTGGTCGTAGATGATGATCCGGACATCGTCCAGTTCGTGAGGATGAACCTCGAACTGGAGGGTTTCGAGGCGGAAACCGCCGAGAACGGCCGCGTCGCGCTCGACATGGCCAAGGCCCGTCCCCCCGACCTGGTGCTGCTCGACGTCATGATGCCGGAGATGGACGGCCTCACCGTGCTCCGCCGCCTCCGCTCCAGCCCCGCCACCGCCAACATCCCAGTCATCATCCTCACCGCCAAGGCCCTGGCCGAGGACCGAGTGAAAGGCCTCGACCTCGGCGCCGACGACTACATCACGAAGCCCTTCGACCTCGACGAGCTCATCGCCCGCGTCAAGACGGTGCTGCGCCGTGCTCAGCAGATGCGGGACCTGTCGCCGCTCACCGGCCTGCCAGGGAACTTCCGGATCGCTCGGGAGCTGGAGACCAGGGTGCGGGACGGCGGCCCCTTCGCCGTCGTGCACGCCGACCTCGACAACTTCAAGTCCTTCAACGACCACTACGGTTTCATGCGCGGCGACTCGGTGATCAAGTTCTCCGCCGGCATGCTGCTCCGAGCCAGCGAGGACTGTGGCGACACCGAGGCCTTCGTCGGTCACGTCGGCGGTGACGACTTCGTCGCCGTGGTCAATCCCGACAACGTCGAGGAGTTCTGCAAGTCGGTGATCGGCCGCTTCGACGACGGGATCCTCGATTTCTACGACACCGCCGACGCCCTTCAGGGGTACATCGAAGTGACCGACCGCCGTGGCGAGCGCCACGCCTTCCCGATTTCCTCGATCTCGATGGGGGTCGCCACCAACCTCAAGCGGAAGATCACCTCCGAGTGGGAAGCCTCGGCGGTGGCCTCCGAGATGAAGGAATACGCCAAACGGCAGTCCGGTTCCTGCTACCAGATCGACCGCCGGACCTGACCCGGCGGCGACCGTGGGCCGGCAGAACCGGGACACGATCGCAGGTCTCCCGAGGGCAACTACACTCGGGAACGAGAGAGCCCCCTTCAGGGCAGGGTGCAATTCCCGACCGGCGGTGAAAGTCCGCGACCCCCGCACAGGGGTGGATCCGGTGAAACTCCGGGGCCGACGGTGACAGTCCGGATGGAAGAAGGAGGGCGTGTGTCGCGCCGCGCCGAGTCCGACAACCGAGCAGACGACGGCCGCTTCGAAGCCTCGATGCGCCAAGCGATCTTGCTTGCCGGCGCAACCCGTCCTCACCCCAACCCCCGGGTCGGTGCCGTGGTGCTGTCGCCCGCCGGCGACGTCGTCGCCGGCGCCGCCCACCTCGCTCCCGGTGAGCCCCACGCCGAAGCCGCCGCCCTCGCCGCCGCCGGAGACCGGGCCCGGGGCGGCACTCTCGTGGTCACCCTCGAACCCTGCGCCCACCAGGGCCGCACCGGACCCTGCACCGCCGCCGTGATCGCCGCCGGGGTGGATCGGGTCGTGATCGGCGCCGAGGACCCCGACGACCTGGTCTCGGGACGTGGCATCGCCGAACTGGAGCGACAGGGCATCGAAGTCGTGATGGGCGTGCTCGCACCCGAGGTGATCGCCCTCGACCCCGGCTACCACCACCACCGCCGCACCGGACGGCCTCGCGTCACCCTCAAGACGGCGATGACGCTCGACGGCCAGACCGCCGCCGGTGACGGTACCTCGCAGTGGATCACCGGGCTCGAGGCCCGTCGCGATGCCCACCGCCTCCGCGCCGAGGCGGACGCGGTACTGGTGGGTGCCGGGACGTTACGGGCCGACGATCCTCGCCTCGACGTCCGCCTCGAGGGATTCACCGGGCCCCAGCCCCGACCCGTCGTCGTCGCCGGTTCGCAGCCGATGCCGTCGTCGGCCGCCCTCTACGCCCGCCACCCGCTCGTGTACTCACCGCACCCGGTCGCGATCGACGGGGCCGAGGACGTCGTCCTCGCCGGCCCCGGTGGCGTCGACGTGGAGGGGATGATGAAGGACCTCGGGGCCCGCGGGGTCGTCGACGTTCTCGTCGAGGGTGGCGCCACCATCGCCGGCTCGCTCCTGGCAGCCGGCCTGGTCGACCGTCTGGTGCTCTATGTCGGCGCCAAGCTCGCCGGTGGCACCGCTCGGGGCGTCTTCGACGGCCCCTTCGCAACCCTGGCCGACGCCAGCGACGTCGTCGTCACCGACGTGATCCGGCTCGGGGCGGACCTCAAGATCGTGGCAGCGAAGGGGGGATGATGTTCACCGGAATCGTGGCAGAGATGGGCACGGTGCGCGAGGTCGTCATCAACCCGACCGGGCGCCGCATCACGATCGAGGCCGGGGAGCTGTTCGCCGGGATGGCGATCGGCGACTCGGTCGCCGTCAACGGGGTGTGCCTCACCGCAGTTGCGCGACACGACGGGACGGTCGCGGTCGATGTCGTCCGTGAATCGCTGTTGCGCAGCAACCTGGAGGGGTTGGAGGTGGGGGACCGGGTCGACCTGGAACGCCCCGTCCCCGCCGATGGCCGGTTCGACGGACACGTCGTGCAGGGCCACGTCGACGGGGTCGGAACGGTGGCGTTCCTGGCAGCCGAGGGGGAGGCGCGTCGGGTTCGGGTGGAGGTCCCGCAGGTTCTCGCCCGCTACCTGGTGGAGAAGGGCTCGATCACGGTCGACGGGGTCAGCCTCACCATCACCGCGGTGTCGCCGATCGGTTCCGAGCCCGCCTGGTTCGAGGTCGCACTCATCCCGCACACCCTGGCCGTCACGGTGCTCGGGCTGCGCCAACGCGGCGACGGGGTGAACCTGGAGGTGGACGTCCTGGCCAAGTACGTCGAGCGATTGATGGAGGCATCGAAGTGACGAAAGCCCCGATCGAGGAGGCGATCGCCGCCATGGCACGGGGCGACTTCGTCCTGGTCGTGGACGACGTGCACCGCGAGAACGAAGGCGACCTCATCCTCGCCGCCGAGAAGGTCACCGCCGAAAAGGTCGCCTTCATGGTGCGCCACACCAGTGGGGTCGTCTGCCTCCCGATCGAAGGGGCGCGGCTCGACGAACTCGGGTTGCCGCTCATGGTGCGGGAGAACACCGATTCGCACAAGACCGCCTTCACCGTGTCGGTCGACTACGTCCACGACACCACCACCGGGATCTCGGCAGCCGACCGGGCGGCCACCATCCGTGCCGTGGTCGACCCGACGACCGGGCCCACCGACCTGGCCCGGCCCGGCCACGTCTTCCCGCTGCGCTACCACCGGGGCGGGGTCCTGGTCCGACCCGGCCACACCGAGGCCGCCGTCGACCTGGCCCGTCTCGCCGGCCTCACTCCCGCCGGGGTGCTGTCCGAGGTGGTGCACGACGACGGGACGATGGCCCGCGGCGAGGCCCTTCATCGTTTCGCCGACCGTCATGGCATCCCTCTCATCACCATCGAGGATCTCGTCACGTACCGCTGGCGCACCGAGGCGCTGGTGGTGCGGGAGGTCGAAACCCGGCTCCCCACCGCCCACGGGGAGTTTCGCGCCATCGGATTCCGTTCCAAGATCGACGGTTCCGAGCACATCGCCCTCGTCATCGGCGACGTAGCCGGCAAGGACGGCGTCCTCACCCGGGTCCACTCCCAATGCATCACCGGCGACGTCCTCGGCAGCGAGCGTTGCGACTGCGGCACCCAGCTCGACGAGGCGCTGCGGCGCATCGCACAGGAGGGCCTGGGGGTGGTGGTGTACGACCGCACCCACGAGGGGCGAGGCATTGGGCTCCTCGCCAAGCTGCGTGCCTACCGGCTGCAGGACGAAGGGCTCGACACCGTGGACGCCAACCTCGAACTGGGCTACCCGGTCGATGCTCGCCACTACGGCATCGACGCCCAGATCCTCACCGACCTGAAGGTCTCCAGCGTGCGCCTCCTCACCAACAACCCCCACAAGATCAGCGAGCTGGAGATGCTCGGGGTGGACGTGGCGGAACGGGTTCCGCACGTGGCGGGCGCCACCCGCCACAACGAGGCCTACCTGCAGACCAAGATCGACCGCCTCGGACACTTCCCGCCCGACCCGGAGGATGTGAAGTGAGCGACCTTCCCCCGAGCGGACCAGCGGTGGACGCCTCCGGCCTGCGGGTGGCGGTGGCCTGGGCCGCCTTCAACGAGCCGGTGACGGCCGGCCTGCGGGACGGAGCGCTTCAGGCGCTCGAAGACGCCGGGGCCGCCGACGTCACCGTCGTCGAGGTCCCTGGGGCGTTCGAGCTGCCGCTGGTGGCACGCCACCTCGCCGCGGCCGGCCATGACGCGGTGGTGGCGTTGGGCGCGGTGATCGAGGGGGAGACCGACCACTACGCCCATGTCGCCCACCGCGCCTCGGAGGGACTGATGCGGGTGATGCTCGACACGGGCGTCCCCATCGGGTTCGGGGTGCTCACCACCCGCGACGCGGCCTCCGCCCTGGCACGGAGCCGGCCCGGACCCGGCAACAAGGGGGCCGAGGCTGCCCGGGCCGCGGTCGCCACCGCCGTCCTGCTGCGGGAACTCGAGGTCGGCTCGAGCTGACGTCGCCACGTTGACAGGGTCGGCACCACCCGTATACTCCCGTCCACAACCGACTCAAGCGGAGGCGCTGCTTCCCACCCGGCCACGATCACGTGCGCCGCGGTCACCGAACCGAAGGCAGCACCGCGCGTGTTGCCTTCTCGTTCGTGGGGCGGGAGACGACGGTACCGGCCGAACCGAGTAGAGAACCACGAGGAGGTCCTCCAATCAGCAAAGAACCGAGGGTCAACGAGCGGATCCGCGCTCGCGAGGTCCGGCTGGTCGACCCAGAAGGTGGCCAGGTCGGTATCAAGTCGATCGAAGAGGCGAGGTGGCTCGCCGAACAGCTCGGCTTGGATCTGGTGGAAGTGGCCGCCGAGGCTCACCCGCCTGTGGTGCGGATGATGGACTACGGGAAGTTCAAGTACGACCAGTCCGTCCGCGCCAGGGAAGCCCGCAAGAAGCAGACCAGGACCGTCATCAAAGAGGTCCAGTTCCGTCCCAAGATCGGGACGAGCGACTTCGAGGTCAAGCGGAAGCGGGTGGAGCGCTTCCTCGAAGAGGGTGACAAGGTCAAGGTGACCATGCGATTCCGGGGCCGGGAGGTCACCCACCCCGACATCGGACGGGAGATCTTGCAGCGGCTGGCGGACCATGTCGAAGAGGTCGGCACCATCGAGACACCGCCCCGCCTGGAGGGTCGCCAGATGACCATGCTGCTGGTGCCTTCCAAGCGCCACCGATCCTCGGCTCGAGATGCAGGAGACACCGCGGCGGAGGGCACCCCCGACGTGGCGCAGGAGGACTCCGAGTAGGAGTGTGAGAACGTGCCGAAGCAGAAGACACATCGC